>NZ_JBHZCS010000009.1:111917-179203 GCF_042755705.1 Nocardia sp. NPDC059154 | reverse complement strand
GTCTGGTAACAGATGTAGGTGACTGGTACTAATAGGCCGAGGACTTACCAACAAAGAAGCTACGCGTCCACTGTGCAGTATCTGAAACAACACACGACCGTGTGTTGGAGAAGGATTCCGAGGGGTTGCCCCTCGAATTTCTCTCCGGCACATGGAATGTGACAGTTTCATAGAGTTACGGCGGCTATAGCGGTGGGGAAACGCCCGGTCCCATTCCGAACCCGGAAGCTAAGGCCACCTGCGCCGATGGTACTGCACTCGACAGGGTGTGGGAGAGTAGGACACCGCCGGAACATCCTTCGCGAAGGCCCCCAGCATAAGCTGGGGGCCTTCTGCGTATCCAGGGCAAGTCAACCAAATCGATACGTGCCTAACACGATTCAGCACCGAATAGTCTCTATGCGCTTCTATTGGCCGAATCCAATCACGTTGCAAGCTCTCACAGCCGCGGGCTGGACCCCACGTCGCCGAGTAGACATCACCGAATGGATCGACCGCCTGGAGGCCGAAGGCTTCCAGGTCTCTCGCGCCGCGGCATCAATCCTCGAATCCTTCGGCAAACTCGCCATTCGCCCCCCGGACCTCGCCGGCGCCCTGTGGCCTTCCGACCCCATCTTCTTCGACCCAATCGACGTGGCCAACGGCATGTACGACCGCTACGCCGACTTCGAATCAGCCCTCGGCCACCGCATGACCCCCCTAGCCGCCAACGCCACCGGCACAACCTTTCTCCTGATGCTCGACAACGGCAACGTCGTCTCCGATGGCATCCTGGCCCTCCACCTCCTGGGCCCCACCTTCCCCCAGGCCCTCGACCTCATCCTCCGCCGCCACCGCACCCCCGACCAGATCCTCACGTACCACCGCGGCCGGCCGATCTCAGCAGCCCGGCAAACCCGAGCATCCTAGGTGTCGGCACAACCTCAGATCGGATGACCACCGCCTATGCCAATGTTTCGGATCTCACTGTGCCGCCAGGCAATACGACATCAGAGACCTTCCAGAGGAGCGAGCGTGACGGCCGAGGAGCAGGTGTGCGGCTCGATCGGTGTCGATCAGTCGTGACGGGTTCGGTCCACCCGTCACCACGGTCGAGTTCTGTCTCCTAGCGAGAGGTCATCTGCACCTGACACCGTAATCCGGCAGGTTATGCAGGGTCCTCGAAGAGGCTGTCGACGGTGCTGGCCGTGATGGATTTGTCCAGCCAGTCGAGGAGACGTTCGGGTTCTGTGCAGGACGTGATGCGCTCACGGGCCGCGGCGGTGATGGTGACTCCGTTTCGCTCCAGTGTGTGAATAACGGCTACGGCAAGCCCCTCCGCACGTCCTTCAGCGAGTCCTTCGGCATGTCCCTCGGTGCGGGCCTGCGCCCGCAGGCGCTGGGAGGTTTCGGAGCGGAAAAAGGAGAGGTCCACGGTCATCAACTGCCTCCAGAGTCGTCCGGCCGGGCTTTTGCCCAACCCGAGTTCAGTGAGTTCGGCGAAGATCAGTGCGTCGTCCTCGTCGACTCTTTGCAATGCGGTGGCCAGCGTTTTCAGTATGTCACCGATGCCAGGGTCGTTGGCATGGGTGATCGCGGAGAGGGTGGCCAGCGGAATATCGCTGACCGCCTCCTGTAGATCGGTTACCGGCCGCACGTTGTGTGGGCCCAGGACCAGAGGCCTGACGACGAGGCTGGCCCACTGGCGTGGGCCGATATGCTGTGGACCGGCGGCCCACGCCGCGGTCGCGGCGTCCTGGCATACGACGAGCAGGACCGGGTGCAGGTCGTACTTCGCGTGGACGTGTGCGAGGTAGTAGGCCCAGGCGCTCGGCTTGCGCTTGTCGTCTCGGCTCTGAGCCTCCACCAGTAGCAGGAATGGGCCTTCGTCGGTGTCGACGCGTAGGAGTGTGTCCACGCGCCGCTCCAGCGGTTCGATCTCAGTGAGATCGTTGGGCAACAGAGCCACGGTATTCGGTTTGGGGAACGGCAGATTCAGCGCGTCGAACGCGCGGCCGAATACATCCGGGTGGCGTTGGAAGAGCCGGTGCATCGCTTCGTGTTTGGAGCCGACCATGCGATGAAGCTATCGCGTCGGATCGAATGTGTGTGCGATTGTTGTGATGTCGTCCGGACCCTCCCGATTTGCACGGGACTCGGCGGGTTGGAGACCGGGTGCAACCGGGAAGGTCCCTCGCGCTCGTTCCGCGCGTCGAGCGCGTCATCGGCGGGATCTCAGTCCGGTCGCCCGCAGCACTTCTTGTACTTGCGGTCGGAACCGCACCAGCAGGGGTCATTTCGGCCGGGTGGCCAGGGTGCGGCGTGGTGGGTGGTGTCGACGAGTTGTTTCGCGAAAGCGGCTCGCGTAGTGGGTAGTTCGGGGTTGGCGTTGGTTCGGGCCGCGTATTCGGCGAGCCCATCGACGGTCGTGGTGATCACCCGTGGCGACCGTCCCGGCTCGAGCTCACGCAGGGAGTGTTCCACCGCCGCGCGGTGCTCGTCGAAGGTGTCGTAGGCGTGCATCGCCGGCCATCGCCGAATGGCTTGTGCGAATTCGTGTTCCGGAAAGAACAGGACAGCGGTTCGTACGGGCTTCGCGGGGAGGTCGCGTTGGGTCAGATCGGCGATCACGCGCGCGCGGTGTTGGTCGACGCCCAAGTCAGTCTCGTCCTCCGGAAGTCCGAGCAGTTCGCGGATGCGGGCGCGACCCGATGCCAGCCGGAATCGTGTCAGGGATTCCCGGGCGTCATCGTCTGCCGCGGACACCCGCACCCGCTCGAGTCCCGATTCGAACCAGCGCAGTGCTTCCTCGAGATCCCCGTGCTCCGCGAAGGCCTCGCCGGCAATCTCGTACACCTGGTAGTCGTCGGATCCCTCGGCGAATACCACCTCGAGCAGGTCGTAGGCCTCCTCCTCGTCGCCGTGCTCGAGCAGGAATGTCGCATACCAGACGCGCGCGTCGGCGGCGACCGGACCGCCGTCGGCGATGGCGTCCAGATACCGCCGCCGTGCCTTGTCGTAGTCTCCGGCCATCGCCCAATACGAGGCGGCCTCGTTGAGGTTCTGTGCTCGGTCCAAAGGTTCGCCCGCCGCGGCCTCCCGCTCGAAGTCCTGGGCGATCTTCTCGGGAGGCTGCTGAAAACCCGCAAATTCCGCCGTGACCGCCGCCAACTCCGCAGTCAGCCGGGCATTCTCGGCTTCCAGCCGCTCCTTCTTCCGCCGCAGTGCGTCGAGCTGGCCGTCGTCGGTCGGTTCAGCGGGCATTCTTCCCCCTTACGATGACGGTGGTTTCGGCTTTCGTCACCACTCGGGGAAGCATACTGACCGGGGCTGGGCAGCAGTCTCGGCAGCGTGGTGTCTCGAGGGTCGGGATTGCGGCCGGTCAGTCTTGCATGGTGTCCGGCATGTGTGACTTGCTCAGCGGTGAGCACTCCGGGCAGGTGTCCGCGTAGTTGCCGTCTCAATCATCTCGCACAACGAGTGGGGTGACCATTCTTCGGGCACCTACCGCAACAGTATCGACCGCGCGAACTCGGCTGCGTGTGAACTGAACTGGCGTCCGAATGTGGTGCGGTCCCGCCGTAAGAGGTTCATCCGTTCGAACACGTCGCTCAGGTGCCCGACCGCGGACGTGATGTCCACCGTCTCGAGCGGGGTCCCGTCGGCGAGCCGCCAGCCTGTGGCGGTCAGGAGGTCGGCGACCATGCGGTCGACACCATCGGTCACACCGGCAGCGATTGCCATGAGATACAGCAGGGCTGGCTCGTCCCCGTACTTGCCGATCCGTTCACCGGTCTTCGTTGCCAGGTGCCACCACAACGCAATCGGGTCATCGCGGAGTGCACGGCCTTTCGTTGTGGCCGACAGCTTGCCGCGGTATTTGCGCACCAGGCCCATCTGCTGCGCCGACGCTCGCAGCTGTGCCACGGGTGACGTCAGGTCTTCGCGATTGCCCTTCCCGATCCAGTCCTCGTCCATGCTCAGCTCGCGGAAGATGGACGCCACGACGGCCGGTGGAAGATATCCGGCTCCGGTCAGGGTGATGCCGCTGGTTCCGAGATGCTCGATGAGGCAACGATAGGGGTGTACCGCGGCGGAAGCGATTTCCTCGTCGATGTGTACCGGGATGCCGGGCTGTACACGATCGATCAGCTGTCGCAATTGATTTCGAGCCGGCGGCGGTGCTGTCCGCTGGAGTATGACGACGTCGCGCATCAGCTCAGGCAGATCGGCGTCTGTGCTATCGATCGGCCCGGGCTCCCGGTCGGCGGGAATCTCCAGGTCGATGGCGGTGAGGCGCTCGTTGATCGTGTCGAGGTCGAAGGGTACCGGCGAGTAGTAGTTCTGATCGATGTCCTCGCCGTACAGACTCCGGAACTCGGCCACCGCCTGACGATGCTCAGGATGTGCGGGATCAGTTGCCGCAATGATCAATTCGTATCCTCCGACACCGCCGCAGTCCTCCGGCGGACCTGGCCGGCGGCCGTCCGTGCACAGTGCGCGAGCCGCGCCGGGCTCGCGCGGTGACACGGCCTCCAACTCGATGACGTGCTGCCAGTCGTCGCCGAAGTCGTAGAGGTAGTACAAGATGTCGCCGACGTCGACCAGCACCTCATCCAAACGGACTTGCTCTTCGGGGATCCCCGGCTCACCCTCGTCGGCCTGGTACGCGCACAGGTAGTACTCCGTACGTCGGTCGTAATACGCTGGCCCGCTGCCGAACTGATGCAAGTGACTGTCGGTCCAGCCGAACGCGACCTGAATGGCCGCATGCAGTTCGTCGAGAAACAGTCCGGACGAGAGCTCGAGCCGCCGCCACACGGGCGGTTCGGTATCCACCAGATCGATGCGAACACGATAGGTCATCGCCTGCTCCCGCCGCGGTCGGCGTCGAGAGGGCACCGACACCTCTTCCGCCTCGCGGGGGCTCTCCATCAACTGCCCGATCAGCGCTTTCAGATCATCGGGATGCAGCTGCGCCAGCATTTGCTCGATGACGGGATCCAAATCGCGCTGAGGCATAGCGAGCACGCTACTCGGCCCCCAGCTGCCCGCCCACCCGTGGACGCTCACGGGGTCCGCCGCCCGGTTTGCCGACCCGATGCCAAGCCTGGCAATCGGCACATCGATCGAACGACAGATCGTGAGATCCTCGAAGGCCGAAGGCCCGAGCTGACGGGTGGCCTTGGTGACGAGCGCCGGCGCGTTACTGCGCCGCACGCGGACGGTGTCGGGTTGCCAGATCCCCTTGCGACCAATACGGCTTCCTCCCAGCCGAATACAACCAGCCTGGGGTGTGTTAGTGGTTTCGCTCGGGGTGTCCACGAGCGCTGTGGCCGATTGTTTTGTTCGGGATTGACTGTCGTGGCGTCGCCGTCCGCAGTTCTCAGCCGTCTGGGTGAATTGTGTTCGCGCCCCAGACTTTTGGGGCATCACGCCCACAAACGCTCCGTTAACGCCTGCCTGACTGGAGCCGATGACCAGTTTGTCCTTCCGTTTGGATGGAAGTCGGGGATGGCGTATCGATGCGAGGAGAAATATGAAAGCCAGATCAGTGCTGTTCGCCGCGTTCGCCACCGTCCTCGTGGCGGCCGCGAGCGGATGCTCCGGCAGCTCGTCGACCCAGGCGGGAACAGCGAGCACGACAGTCGCCGCATCCCAGGGGACGACCGCACCGGCGCAAGGTAACCAGTCGGCTCCGCCTCCCGCCCAGGCCCCGGGCGGCCAGGGCGGCAATCCATCTGCGGGCGATGCCAATTCGCCGCAGCCCGCACCTGCCACCAGTGCCGCGACCGACACGCCGCAACCCACGATCGTGCCGGTGACCACGAATCCGGCACCCAACGGCAGCGGCCACGGACTGTGTTTCGACCTCAATTCCGGGCTCGCCAACTCGGCGATCAAGAGTCTCGCCTCGACCGCGAACGGCGGATGGGGCAATCCGTCGGCGAGCAGTGACCCGATCTCGGCGGGCTGCGATGGCGTGCTGTCGTGGATGACGGTGGAATCGGGCAATATTCACCCGTACACCCATGTCCTGTTCTTCACCAACGGCACCTACCTGGGTACCGCGACATCCAACCCCTACGGCTACACCGAGGTCATCGGAAAGACCGCGAATACCGTCTCGGTGCAGTACAAGTGGGCGAAATCGAGTGACGCCCTGTGCTGCCCGAGCGGCGGCCCCAGCGTGGTGACCTTCACACTCTCGGGTGGCAAGGTGGTGGCGAAGGGGCAGTTCCCGCCGAGCAATTGAGTGTCAGGCCGATGCTCAGGGCGGGCGGACCGCGTCCAGAGCATCGGCGAGTTGGACCAGCAGCGGCGTGCCGTGCAGGGATGCCGGTTCGGGCTCGCCCAGGGCACTGGCGGTGACGCGGGCGATGCCGAGCATCATCAGGCGCGCCCGCACGAAAATGAGGACGGCCAACGGGATGGCAGGAGCAACCCGGTGCACGGTTTCGAGATGTTCGGGCGAATTGTCGACGGTGAACTCGGGCTCTTCGTGGGCCTGAACGGCGGGGCGTTGGTACTACTGCGTCGGCCGCGGGACACCGATGGAATCCGGCTCGAGGTGCGCTCTGATCCCAACCGCTGTGTCGCAGAGCTGATTCCGCCGGGCAATGACGAGCTGAGCTTCGGGCAGGAGATCGTATCGTTTCAGACGGCTGTGGCTAGCCCACCAGTTTTCGTTAGACGAGCCGCCGATTCGGACAGCCCCTGGGGCGAGACCCTGGTGCACATGTCCAAGGCGGTGACGGCGCTGTTGTCCGAGCTCGCCGAGCAGGGAGTTGCCAAGCCCGACATCGCCATTGACCTGGGCCGGCACTACTGGCCGATCGAAGCGGTCTGGCGAGAGGTCGGCGTGGTGCTGGTCGAGGGCGAGGACACCGACCGCGACGCCGGACTGAAGGACGAGGGATATCGGGTGGTGCGGGTCGAGGAATCCGACGCGAATCGGGTGGCGGCCATGCTGTTCGGAAACTGATCGAGTGTGGAAAACCAGCGGGAGCCCACTACCGAGCCGGCCCGGTTGGCGCAGGCCATCATTCAATGTCACCAAGCCGCCTGGGAACGAGCGCAGGCCGAGGCCACCAGGGTCTTCGCGGAGTTGCGGGATCAGCCCGTCGTGCCCTGGCAATGGCCACATTATCGTGCGGTGCGACAGGGGATGGTCCCGCTTCGCTAGAGTCGGACATCGGATGCTAGGTCGGGGGAGGGGAAGCCATGAGAATCGGTGTGCGGCGAGGCGAGCGCTGATGGCCCCACCTGACGGTGCGACGCTGGCCGTCGATCCCAATGTGTATTACCAGGCGGCCAAGAGCCTCGTCACGCTCGCCTGCGATATCGGCACCGCCGTCACCCGCGATCTGGTGCCGGGCCTGGCGGCCAGTTTTGGGATGGCTGGAAACTATTCGGCGGTGACCGGCTGGAACACCGCCTATCGCAAGCACGTCGGCGATGTGCGGACCGCGATCATGACCTGTGCGGCCGCGCTGGCGCACTTCAGCGACATTCTCAATATCGCCGGATACAACTGGGATGCCGCTGAGTACAACGCGAATCCGAGTCCGAACAAGGGGACACCGCCGCAGCAGCCCACGCTGGGGACGGTGAAACCGGTGGGGGCCGATGTCTTCCCCGAAACCCCGGACCCCAGCGGCGACAACGGCGCCGGGCTGGTGATCGCGCCCGACTGGCAGAGCCCGACGCCGTGGACGGGAGCGCCGAACGGGCGTGTCGACGCGCTCTCCGCGGCGTCTGCCGCGTGGGATGCCCTCGCCTTCAGCGGCGAGTTGCTGACGTCACCGATGACGCTGTTGGATGTGCGGAACTCCTTCATCGGTGTGCAGGCGCCCGAAGTGCAGGATATCGAGGCCGCATTGGATGCGCTGAAGACAGGGGTGGAGCAAATCGGCAATGTCGCAGCCACTCTCGCCATCCAGACCGGGTACCACCGGGACCGTCTCATCGACGCGCGCCAGAAGCTGTCCGACGCCGCGCCGGGAGCGTTCCCGACCCATCCGGGTGTCAAGGTGACACCGACGACGAGTAACACCTCGGTCCGGGTTTCGGTGGCTGCGACGCTCAGCGCGATCGACGTGCTCAACGCCGCGAACACCTTCAACGTGACGGCACGCAACACCCCGCTGTTCACCGACTTCTCCAAAGCCAACTATGCCGTCAATGGTTTCGTCGCCTCGGATGCGCTGAGTGTCCTTCCACAGATTCAAGCGCTGTCGAAGTTGCCACTCCTGGCCGAATCTGGAAACCAGGGCGATAATACTGCGTTCATCGGAGAATGGGACAACATCGTCGCCTGGTATTCCCCGACGGCAAAGTTGACGGCCGTGAATCTCGGCGCGTTGGATGCCTATGGACCCCAAATGAAGTCATGGGCCGAGCTGGCGGTGAAGTACGGGAACGAGGCGGGAGTCGATCCGCGGCTGGTGCTTGCCATGGCGCTGCAGGAGGGGGCTCCGCTGCGTTCCGGGCTGGGAAGTCACTTTTACGATGACCTCCAGGGTGGGCCGTCGACCTATAAGCCCAAGTCCGAGAATGGCATTGATGCCGGGAACATATGGGACTCCGCGCGGGTCAAAGCTTCCGAGCTCGGGATCGACAAGAATGGTGTCGGGAACTCGATCGGTCTCACGAATATGAAGGTGACGCCGTTCAATGAGGTCAAGGAAAAGTATCCGGAGCAGTTCAAGGGAAAGGAATGGTCGGATTTGGTGGGGAACGATGATCTGGGTATGAAGGCGGCTGCCTACAATCTGAAGATGCTCAGCGAGGACGCGGCCACCCAAGCGACGCCGGAAGTGCGCGCGAGCCAGCCGAAGGACCAGTTCCTCGGGTCCGGTTACAACGCCGGTGGTACCTGGGAACGTTCGCTGGAGGTCGCCACGGGAGCGGGTGCGTTCCTGGAGGACGACCAGCATCATGAGGTAGAGCACGGAAAGAGCACCATCAACGTCGTCGCGCTCGCGGACACCATCCTCTGCGGAAGCGGGGCGTATCGGTGAGGGGCCTGGTGCGCGGCGACAGGCGATGGGTTCGATGGGGGCTCGGTGCCTTCGTGCTCCTGATCGGTGTGGTGCTGCTGGCATGTGGCTATCAGCGTTTCGAATCCTGGCGCAGCCTTCCGGTCGAAGCGACGCGAATAGCTGAAGCGACGACTGTCGCTGGGTTTTCGCGCACCGCGATAACGAGCTATACGGACGACGATCGGTCCTTCGCACATGTCTATTTCATCGGCCCCGCGCCGAAGCCGGATCCTGTGGCGGTCGCGTCGGTGCCGACGATCCAGCTGAACGGTGTGACCCCGCCTTCCAGCCCGCCGGGTGTCGATACCAAGGTGGGCGTGGTTGCGAAGGGTAAGCGTTCGGACGGATGCATGGCATCCGTGTCATATCCCGCGAATCTGGATCTGGATGCGAGGAGATCACAGTTCCATCTGTCCGCCGAGCAACTCGCCGCCGTGTTCAAAGGTGAACAGGTGGTCATCGACGTAAGCATCGGAAATTGTGGCAAGTGAAGGTCCGCGGGCGGATCCGAACCTCATCCGCGACCGAGCATCGCACTGTTCGTTTTCGCCGCGCTGCTGTAGTGGGCATGCGCATCGCGGGCGGCCCGCTTCATCTCCTCGATCCCGTCGGAGACCTCGGCTGCGCCGGTCAGCCACTGCTGGAAGGCATCGGACTGGGCGTCCGCTGCGGGTCCGGTCCAGCTCTGCTGGACCGAGGCGATCCGCTGCTGTAGCCCCGACAGGCTATCGGCGAGAAAGCTGGTGAAGGACGATATCTGATCCTGAATGCCTTCCAGTTCAGACAGATTCACCTGAAAGGCTCGCGAGTCGTTCATCATTCCCTCCCCAGCGGGATCGGTTCGGCGGCGGATTCAGAGTGAGCAGAAGTCGCCGGAGTTGCCTTGATCCATGTCCGTGTACATGGTGGCCGAGACGCCCAGCAGTTCGGCCATGGTTTTCAGGGCCTCCAGCACGTCGTGCGCTCCGGCATGGACTTCTTCCCAGCCGTGGCGGTACTGATCCGCGGAGTTGCCCTTCCACGTGGTCAACAGGCTCGTCACTTCGGCATCGAGCGATTTGACTCCGCGGATCAACTCTTCGGCTGTCAGTTGCACGAAACGGCCGGCATCGGTCACGTCGGCGGGTACAACGTGGAAGCCCTCCCCGGGCGTAGCCGAGCTCGATGTCATGAAGCCCCCTTGGTTTTCAACCCACACAACGAAATCCGTGCCAGCCTACCCGCAATCGATTGGCGCGCTGAGGGTCTGGCACCGGCAGCATCTCGCTTGTCGCGAACTCAGATGGACCGCTAGGTTCTTGATCGGCGCGTTCCGGCGAGATCGCGGCTTCGCGCCTCGATGAAGGGGTTGCCGATGAGTGCCGAACTCGAACAGCTGGCCGAAGACAACGCGCGCCTCCACAGCGCGATCGTAGAGGTTCGCGGTCGGGCCGAAACCCCCGGCGGGACAGTGGCTGTCGAAACGGACGTGAACGGAACGATCACCGACCTCCGTATCGAACAGTCGGCGATGTCGGTTGAGCCGGCCCGGTTGGCACAGGCCATCACGCAATGCCACCAAGAAGCCAGGGAACGAGCGCAGGCAGAGGCCACCAGGGTTTTCGCGGAGTTGCGGGATCAGCCCGAGGCGTCCACAGGGAAGGTCTCACCGGACCCACGGTCCGGGGCCACGGAGTGGGAAGAATTGAATCCGCTCCGCATAACCCATTCGTTGTGACGTCGCCTCGATGATTCAGGCAGCCGAATTGCGGAGAGTTGCGCTGTACCGCCGGAGGGCGCGGATGAGCGAAAATGACCGAGTTCGCTGACACGTACAACGTGTCGGGAATGGGTGGTGACCTGTATGGGCTCAGGGAGCCCGTCAGGGGGTTTGCCGGCGTCGTGGAAAGAGAGCGGGCAGCTGCCGGGTGAGTTGTCGGCATTGCGTGGCTACATCTTCTACCTGGCCGCAGACCATCACTTCGATGGCGGTTTCCGGCCTTTCGATGACCAGTTCGTCCGAGCGCTCGTTAGGCAGATCAGGGAGATGTCCGGCGGGGTCGTGCCGGTGCGGGGAGCCTGACGGCGGGCCGGATCGGCCGTTCATCGCTGGGCGGGCTGCGGTCTGTTGTGCCGGGTACGGGATGACGGTCGCGTGTAGCCGGATTCGTCGCGGGCGCGGTGTTCGCGTTCGAGGCGGGAGGTAATGGCGGCGACGGTCCAGCCGTTGGTGGTGGGTGGGCGGCTGGGGCGGGTGATGAGAGGGAGTAGGCAAGTGAGGGTGATGCCGGCGGCAAGGCCGAGGAGGAAGGGAAGCCAGAGGGTCGTCATCATGCACCTCTTTCGGGGAATCGACCAGATTGTGTGAGTCGATCGGGCCGGTAACGGTCGGTGAGATCCGCTGGTGGGTAGTCGGATTCAGGGGTGGGGGAGGTTGTCCGGCTGGGCGGTGACGGAGTGGGGGATCCGGCGGGTGCGGGCGGTCAGGTCGTGGGTGAGGTCGGCGTAGGCGAGGGAGAGTTCGGCCAGGCGGGTCCAGGCGTCGTGGGAGTAGAGGCCGGTGGCGGGGTCGGCGAGGGCGGTGCGGGCGGCGACCGAGAAGCGGGCGAGGCGGTCGATGACCATGCCGAGGGTTTCGGTGTGCAGGGTGGCGGTGGCGAAGGGGCGGGGGAGTTCGCGTGCGGTCCAGAGGTCGATGTCGTGGATCAATCGGTCGCGGGCGCAATCGATTTCGGTGATGTCGGCCGGGGTGGCGGCATGGCGGGCTTCGTGGAGACTGGCCAGTTCGTAGGCGGCCTGGAGGAGCGGGTGGGGCTGGGTGATGGTTCCGGCGCAGGCGTGCAGGAGCAGATCTTTGGACGGCAGCTGGATGGTCATTGGTTGCTCCCCTCGGCTTTTCGTGATCGTGAGTTCAGTAGACACCTGCGCCAATAGAATTGGAATGTCGAAACCAGTGAATCGAGAATTTCAACCGGTAACCCAGTATGGAGCAATCATTTTGGAGCGCCCCGGATAGCGAGGCTAACGAATGGCTGGATCAACTCTCCCGCTCAGAGCTCTCGGGCGGATGCTGCGGAAGCATCGGGTTTGCGCAGGTAAGAGTCAGTTGGCTGCCGGTCTGCACATCGAGATCTCCCCGCAGACTCTCGGCCGGATGGAGGATGGACAGAAGATAAAGATCTCGACCGTCCAGATTGCTTCGCTGCTCGACTTTTACGGAATTGGTGACCCAAGTGCGGAGCGTTCCGAGGTACTCGGATTGTGGGATGAGGTCAAGCAAGAGATTCGCTCCGCGAAGCGAAGCGGGTCGTCGGCCGGTTGGTGGCGAGCGTATTCCGACCAGTACGCCTACCACTTCGATCAGTACCTGTCGTTGGAGGCCACCGCGCGCAGGATCACGATCTTCCATCTAGCGCTGATTCCCGGACTGTTGCAGCACCCCAACTATCGACGTGCCATGATCCGGATCGCCGATCCCGGCCTGTCCGCCGTCGACGTCGAAAGGCGCCTCGAACTGGCGGCGCGCAGGCAGGCCATGCTCGCTGAGCGGTCGGACACACTCAGCATGAAATGTCTTTTGTCGGAGGCGGTTCTAGGGCACAAGCCCGGTGGCCGTACGGTTATGGCCGAGCAGGCTCGTTATCTCGTGGACCTGGCTGGGCGACCCAACATCTCTCTTCAAGTGGTGCCGTTGGACGCCGGGGACCATCTCGGGCTTGTAGTCCAGTCCTTCACGTTGCTGGAGTTCCCGCCGCTGCCGAGTAGAAATCTGACCGAACCCCCGGTCGTCTATGTCGAGGGATACGAGGGTGCGCTGTACCTCGAACACGGCAGTGTGATCGACCGACATCGCCGGGCGATCGCTGGAATCGAGCAGGTAGCGTTGAGCGAAAGCGATACCAGGCAACTGTTTTCGAGGGTCGCAGAGGAGTGCGAGGCGTGACCGATCTATCGAATGCGCGCTGGTTCAAGTCCAGCAAGAGTCCAAACGCTGACACCTGTGTCGAGATCGCTCATCTTTCGGCCGGGTCGGTCGGAGTGCGCGACTCGAAGGACCCGCACGGCCCCGCGCTGGTGTTCTCCGGCGACCAGTGGGACCGCTTCCTCGCCAGCGAGATCTGGCGGGGCTGAACCATTGTCGGACACACGGGGCGCCGGGCGTATCCGTGGGTTCGGATACGCCCGGCGGCCTGCTCAGTCCAGCAGTTCGGACTTCTTGCCGCTCCACGTCACCACGAGTTCGTCGCGGGCGCGGCTGGCGGCGACGTAGAGCAGGGAGCGTTCGCGGAGGAGGGCTTCGGCCTGTTCCTCTTCGGGGACCGACTTGGTCACCGAGCGGGACGGGACGTGGGATTCGTCGATGCCGGCGAGGATGACGCGGGAGAATTCCATGCCTTTTGAGCGATGCATGGTGAGGACCTGGACGTGGCCGGAGGTGGCGGGGTTGTCGTCGAGGGCTCGGGCTTCGATGCCGCGTTCGCCGAGGGCGCGGACGAATTGGGTGCGTTCGTTCTGGCCTCGGGTGAGGATGGCGACGGTGGAGGGTTCCACCTTGGCGGCGAGCCACCCTCGGACCTTGTCGGCGACGACTTCCAGTTCATTGAACGCCGAATCGGTTTGCAGCAGTTGGGGGATGGGGCCGTTGCGGGCCGAACGGTAGCCCTTGGTGGATTCCGCGTCGCCCTGGATGTCCTGGTATTGGCCGCCCTGGAGGATCTTGACTGCGAAGTCGAGGTTCTCGGCGGTGGTCCGGTAGTTGAGGGTGAGGCGTTTGGCGCGGCCGACGATCTGGATTCCCATGCGCTTGAGCACGACCGGCTGGCCGTAGATGCGCTGGTGGGAGTCTTCGGCGATGAATAGGTCGTTGGGGCCGTCGGCGACCAGGGCGCGCAGTAGCGCCCAGTGGGTGGCGTGCAGGTCCTGGGCTTCGTCGACGAGGACGTGGTCGGCGACGACGTGGCCGCTCGCGGCGCGTGCCTTCAGGTATTCGGCGGCGAGGGCGAGCACCTCGGGGAAGCTGAGGGTGCCGTCGGTGCGGCTCTGTTTGCGGAAGCCCTCCACCAGTTTCCACACCGCGATCCGCTGCGGGCGGCTGAGGCGGACGCCGCGGCCGGCGCGCGCCACCTTCGCATACTGCTCGAGGGTGGTGACTCGGTTGGCGAGGACGACGCTCACGTACTCGTTGTCGAGGAACGCAGGGGTGGCGAGGCGGGCGTCGAGGCCGCTGTTGACGGTTTCGACGACGTCGCGCCACAGTCGGTTGGTGTTGGTGCGGGCCGAGGTCGGTTGGATGGGAGTGCCGAACAGGGTGGTGGAGGCGGGGCCGAGGTCGGTGGCGCGGTTGAGGATGTCGCTGGCCAGTTTGTCGATGCCTTCGACGTAGACGCCGGTGTCGCCGGGCTTCTGGGCGATGCGGATGCCGGGTTCGAGGACCTTCAGCGCGGCCCGCAGGTCCATGGCGAGGGTTTTGTTGAAGGTGGTCAGGATGATTCGGGCCTCGGGGTTGCGTTTCCATAGGTTGCGAGCGCGGTGGATCGCGACCACGGTCTTGCCGGTGCCCGCGCCGCCGGAGATTCGGGCCGCGCCGCTGAAGTTCTTCTCCGCGTACTCCCGCTGTTCGGGGTGCAGGAAGGTGCGCCAGGCCGCGAAGTCGCCGCCTTCGATGACGCGGCGCAGTTCCTCGGTGTTGTCGCCGACGTAGGTGAACTGCATCTTCGACACCGGGTGGTCGAGGGCCGCGATGATCTGCGAGTCCTCGTCGAGGGTGTTGTCGACGGGGTTCTCGGTGAGCGCGAGCTTGTCGCGGATGTCGTCGATGCTGACGCCCAATGCCAGTTCGAACAGGGCCAGACCCTGCCAGCTGCCGGTGGCCTCGGCCTCGGCGGCGAGCTCGTTGATGGCGTCCTCGTCCATCGCCGCGAGGGCGCGTTCGGCGAGTTCCGGATCGAGGCCCAGGCTTGCGGTCAGATCCGCGACGGTGAAACCGAGCTGGGTGAGGAACGACTTCTCTTGCGCGGAAACAGCTTTGCCGAGCGCCCCGTCCGGGTCGCGGACGATCGTCCGCTTTTTGCGGTCGGCTTCGCCGTTGAGTTCCCCGATGATGCCTTCGAGGGTGCCGGTGATCGGGTTGACGCGCAGGGTCGAGCGTTCGGCGAGGGCATTGGCCTCGTCATGATTCCAGGTGCCCATGTAGATGTAGGTGGTGTCGCCGCCCTTCGGGTCGACCCGGAACAGGACGGCCCGGTACTGGATGTCGACGCGCCCGGTGCGGACGCGAGAGTCAGCCGCGCCCTTCATCGGTTCGATGTGCAGCCCGGAGGCAGTGTCGTCGGCTTGCAGCTTCTCCAGGAAGTCGTAGACCTTCCGTTTGACCGACCCGTCGAGTTTGCCCATGGCTTTGGTATTGGTCGCCATCACGATATTCGGCATCACATCACCCCGTTAGTCTTCAGGACCGCCACGATCTGTTCGGGACTGGGCGGGCACATGGTCCAGCCGAGTTCGGACATGAGGGTGGCGGTTTCTTCGTTGTCGTAGAGCAGGACCGCGATCTGGCTGTCTGGCCAGCCGAGGTCCACCACTTCGCCGTTGTCGGTTTCCAGGCCCAGCACCGGGGGCGGCGCGCCGGCCTCGGCGAGGGCGAGGACGAGTTCTTTCTCGGCCGCGGAGACGGTTTCGCCGAGCAGCTGCTGCCAGGCGGCGGACAGGTGTACTCCGCTGCTGATCGCCGTGCGGTCCGGTGTGGAGGTGTCGGCGGCCAGCAGGGTGCGGGTGGTGACGATATTGGTGTCGCTGAGCCCGAACCAGTTCGACAGCCGCACCCACTCCTTCCAGCCCTGCCCGCCGTGCGCTTCGAGTTTGCGGTCGCGGTCGTCGACGGCGAGGACGGCGCTGATCTCGGTGATCCCGCGGTCCTTGCGCATTGTCGCGGTCACGGTGAGCGGGCCGTCGGAGTAGGACCAGCACGGGTGCGGACCCGCCGGGATCGGGGTCTTCTGGCCGTCGAGGATGTCGAGGGCCCAGGCGGCGATGGCGGTGCCGTCGCCCTTGAACTGCTTGTCGCGCACGAACATCAGCGGCAGCCAGCGGCCGGCTTCACGCCACACCTCGGCGTCGGGGTCGCTCATGAACTCGAGCAGCTGGGTGATCGGATCGGATTCGGTGAGGTGGCGCATGACGGCCGGTTTGAGTTTGCCCATCTGCATGGTCACGTTCGCGGCTTTGGCTTGATGCCACGGCGGTTTCACCGGTTGGTTGGTTTTGAACCGCTGCAGGTCCTCGTAACCGAAGGACCACACGATCACGTGCCCGGACCGCAGGCTCGCGCGTTTGCGGGCGTCGTCGGTGACCCGGTTTTTGTCGGGGGTGGCGTGGAATCTGCGGCCGTCCGCGAAGATCGCGATATCGGGGATGTTCGCGTCGAGGGTGCTCAACTCGAAATCCGGTTTGACATTGCCGTACTGCACCTGGGGGATGAGGTTCCAGGTGCGAATCTTGCTGCCGGGCATGGTGATCTTCGCCGAGGGCGAGTGAGTACCGGGCTTCTCCGTCACGGTCGCGCCCATGGTCCGCAACCGCTTCACGAACTCGACGTAGAACTCCCGTTCCAGCGGTGATTCCGGGCTGCCGACCTTCTTGCCCGGTTCCTCCCTGGTGATCGACTGCTGCCAGGTCTCCCAGTCGGGTTCGACATCGCCTTTGGCACCGAGCAGTGAGTCGAGCACGTGCAGCGCGGCCACGCGCGACACCTTGTCGAGCTGATGCGGCGGCGCGAACGGCAGCAGGCACTTGTGGCAGGCCCGCCGATCCTGTTGCGCGCATTCGCATTCGCGGCACAGCTTGCGCGCCGCGACCAGCACCGACCACACCTTCGCGGCATCGGCGAACTCGGCGAGGTAGCCGGTGCCGCCGGGCACGGTGTCGTGGATGAGCAGCGCGTGCTGATTCGGCGCATGCAGGGCGTCGGTGATGGTGACGACGTCGAGGTGCTCAGGGGAGCCGCCGATGACCTGACGCAGGCCGAGCAGGATCGCCGCGCTCAGGCTCGGATAGGCGAAGGTGTCGAATTCGAGCCAGTTCGGCAGGTGCAGCAGCACCGCCTGGGTGCGCAGGGTGCGGGCGAGCGCGATCTCCCGCACATGCTGTTCATCGGTGGCGGTGCGGAACTTGCACCAGGCCCGATGCTCGTAGGCGAGGTTCTGTCCGGCGACCTTGTCGAGGCGACCGCACCCCGAGCACACCCGGAACAGTCCGGCGGTCGTCTCCTCCCCGGCGATGGTCCGTTTACCGCCCTGCGAGGTGCGGCGCCCCATATTGAGCCAGCGAATATCCATGCTGCGCAGGTATTCCGCCCCGAAGTCGCGGTCGGCGACGAACCAGCGGGACACGATATTGTCGGGGTCGATGTCGGCGGCGGTGAGGACGGTGTACGTCTCGCGGCGGCGTTCGTCGCGGGAATCGCCGATGGCCGCCTCGTCGCGTTTGACCTCGGCGGACACCTTCGACATTTCCACCACCTGCAACCGCTGACTAATGTCGGCGATCGCCCCGGTATGGCAGCGCGGGCACTGGATGGGCGGTGCGGTCTCCTCGCCGGCGTGCGCGATGGCGGCCCAGCCGCACTGCGGGCACATCCGCCAGGTGTGGATGCTGGACTCGCCGGGGCCGAGGTCGATGGCGTCGATCTCGACGGCGAGGCCCTGGGCGTAAAACGTTGAGCCGGGAGCCAATTCGGTGAGCGCCACCCGGGAGCCACGCTGGTAGATGGCGGTGTCCCCGTCGTACTGGTTGGTGTCCGGGTCGATCCAGGTGATACCGACGTCGAGGGTTACCGAATCGTCGAGCAGGGTGTAGTTCGGCAGGACGCCATAGCGTTCGAGGACGCCCACCCAATGCTCGGTGGTGAGGTCCTTGATGTGGGTTTGCAGCAGGCGCAGGGTGCCGCGCGCGGTGCGCAGGTCCCGCTTGTCGTCGTCGGTGGCGGCTGGGGAGTTGGCGCGCTTCTCCAGTTCCGGGACGACGGCGTCGACGGCCTTGCGGCGCGCGGACAGTTCGGTGACGTCCCGATTCCAGCGGTGCACCGCCTCCCGCAGGTACGCCACCAGCACGCTGGGGGCGTCCACCTCGGACGGTATCGCCCACGCGCGCAACGCTTCCCGCGCGGCGGGGGTGAGAAGCTCGCTGAACTGTCCGAGGAATTCATCGACGAGTTTCTCGGCCTGCTGGTCGGCGAGGTCGAGAAGCGCCGCCATCCAACTGTTCTCGTCGAAACTGCCGAGCACGGCCCGCGCGTCGCCCGGATCCTGTGCGCCCGGTTCCCGTGCGATCCGGTCGACCAGGTGCGCCACATACTGCCGTTGCAGGATCTCCTCGGCGGTGAGGAAGGCGGCGGGTGGGCGGACATCACCCTGGATGACCGAGGTCGGGTCGTGCAGTTTCGGCAGGTGCTCCCCGCGCCCCCGCACGAACGCCAGCACCAGCGAGTTGCCGGTGAGACGGCCCGCGCGGCCGACCCGCTGCAGATACGACGACACGGTGCGCGGCATGGAGCCGAGCATCACCGTCGACAGATCGCCGATGTCGATACCCATTTCGAGGGTGGGTGTCGCGACCAGCACATTGGGTGCGGCCGGGTCGGGGACGGTGCTCTTGAATTTGGACTCGTAGTCGAGGCGGGTCGCGGTGGGCAGCAGCGAGGTGTGTTCGCGCGCCACCACCCGCTTCATCTCCGAGGAGTCGTAGAGCTTGCGGTAGAAGTTCTGTTTGCGCGGCCCGCGCCGCAGGGTGCCGGGGCAGCGGACGAGCAGGCAGGGTGCGCCGTCGAGTTGGTCGATGACCGCGATCGTGCCCGGATTCTGGGTTTGGCACACATCGCACACCAGCAGGTGCCGGGAGTCGATGAGATCGTCGTATTCGGGGACGCCGACCAGGATCGCGGACTCACTGAGCTGATAGGCGGTGAGGTCCTTCTCGGTCGACACCGTGCTCAGGACGCGCTGTTCGGCGAGGGTCGCGAACAGGGTGCGGGCGAGGAATCCGCCCTCGAAGGAGGACACGTCCAGGCATTGCGACGCCCACCTGGCATACCAGGAGGAAGGGGCGGTGATGGCGTCGAAACCCTCCGGGACCGTGCGCGCCCCGATCGCCGGGAACGCCGGGGCCGGACGGCCTTTGGGGAAGGCGGGCATGCCCTGCCCCTTGGGGCGGCCACCCCAGATCCACCGGCGGTTGGCGTCGCGGGCTACGAACCGGTCGAGCCATTCGTGACGGATCGCGCCTTGGGTCCGCATTCGCTCGATCGTGCCGCGCACCCACCGGGTGATCGCTTCCGGGGCGGGGCCGGCCGCGGATTCTCCGATGCTGGTCTGATGCTGGGTGGAGGCCACGGCCGCGCGGCCCAGCTTGATCACGCGGTCGGCGTCGCCGAGGTCGACTTCGGCGACCACGCTGCCGGTCAGTTCCAGGGTGCGGCCGAGCCGCGATTGCAGTCCGAATTCGAGGTCGATGTCGAATTGCAGGCGGCGCTTCACATTCCGCAGCGCCTTGCGGCGGTCCTCCTTGGTCCGGTCGGACTGCCAGAACGCCGTGAACGCCTCATGCTCGACGATGTCGGGGGCCAGCAGGTGATACCGGCGCATCGGGTCCTCACCGGCCCGGTCGACGACCCGCTCACACAGTTCGGCCAGCGTCATCATCTCGCCGTCGGACGCACTGTCGGACAATGCGTTCCGCAGGGTGGAGCGCAGGCTCAGCGTGTGCGACCGCGACTGCACGAAGCCCGCGCGATGGGCCGCGTCCTGCACGCTGTCGGTGAACATCAGCGCCTTCTTCTCGTCGGCGTCGAGTTCGGCGTCACCGAACAGATTCGAGAGCGCCACCGACAGCTGGGTCGCCACCGCGCTACCGAGGAACCGGATGCCGTCGGCGCTGCCGCAGGCCGGGCACAGATCCTTCTGTGAGTTGGTATCGGCCTCGGGCCCGGTCAGTACCAGCACCGGCAGCACGTGGCCTTCGAGGACCTCGACGCTTTCGGGATCCGGTGTCTCGTCACTGATTTCGCGATCCTCGACGCGCAGCCAGCGCAGGCCCTCAACCTCCGTGCCGAGATGCGCTTCGACCGGCGCGGAGATCAGCGCCCGGAACCGCGGGCCGCCGGTGGCGTGATACGCGCGCACCGACTCCTCGATCGGGTCGAGGGTGCTGCCGGTCGGAGCCAGCCGCACACCCCACCCGGAGCGGCCACAATGGCGGCAATAGACGGCCGTCTGGAATTCCTTGCTGCGATTGTCAACCGGACCGTCATCGCTCCAGTGGTATTCGGTGGTCGCCGACAGCGCGCGGTCGATGCGCGACAGCTCCCGAATCCACAGGTGCACATCGACGTTCAACGCGGCCCGGCCGATCTCGGCCCGCAGGTGGGACAGGGCGGCGACAATGTAGGCGAGATACCGCTGCCGGGCGGTGCGCGCACCGGGGGTGTCGGGTTCCGGCGCGGGCAACAGCTCCTCGGCGAGATCGGCGAGAGCCCTTGCGTCGACCGCCTTTTCGAGCAGCGCGATGACGGTGGCGTGACCCTTCAACAGGTCCAGCTTCTCGATATCGTCGAGCATCCGCAGATCGGCGGCCACCCGCCGCAGGTCCTTGCCGCTGTCGTCGGCGCGTTTGAACATGGTGGCCAGCACGCCCGCCGCCAGGGTCGCGTTCGACGGCGCGATCTGCGCGAACTTGTCGAGCCACACCACGATCTCCTCGAACGCGGTCGGCCGGTTCTGCCGCCACTGCCCGTCGAGGGCGGGACTGCGGTCGTCCAGCCACTGTTCGGCGGTCAGCCGCGTCTCCCCGATCGCGGCCTTCTCCTCGAACACCTCCCCGAACACGGTGTGCGCGAATTCCAGCATCTCGGTGGGCTTATCCTTGGACCCGAGCGTCGCCGACGTCGCCACCGGGGTGATCTTCCCCAGCGGCCGGCCCCGATCCTGTTCCGTCACAGCCGAATCCGCGGTCCAATACGACTTGACCGCCAACCCCAACCGCCGCAACAGCATCGCCACATCGGTGCCCTGCGCACCGTCATAGGTGTGGAACTCATCCAGCACCACGTATTGCAGCGACTCCGCCGACTGCCGCCACATCGCCGCCCGATCCGGCCGCAGCAGCAGATGATCGAGCATCTTGTAGTTGGTGAGCAGAATGTCCGGCGGCGAATCGTGCATCAACCGCCGATCGGTGATCAGCCCCTCCGCCGACACCATCGTCCGCCCACCCGAGGACTGCTCCCCGGTATACAACCCGGCCGTCACCCCTGCCAGCCGCGGATCCTTCGCGATGATCCGCGCCAACCGCAATTCCTGATCATTGGCCAGCGCGTTCATCGGATAGATGATCAGCGCCTTCATCCCCGCCACACCCGACTTATTCGCGCGCAGCACATGATCCAGAATCGGATACAGGAACGACTCCGTCTTTCCCGACCCGGTACCCGTCGTCACCAGCGTCGGCAACGGCCGGTCCTGAAACTTCGTGGACAACCGCCCGAACGCTTCCGCCTGATGCTGATACGGCACGAACCCGTCCGGCAACCAATCCAGCCGCATCCCCCAATTCCCCCGCGCCGGCGCGAACGGCAACCGCAACCGCACATACGGCCCCTTGAACATCCCCGACACCGGATGCCCGATGAAATCCGACAACGCACCCTGCGCATCCGGATCGGTCAGCGCGAACGTGGTCGCCAGGTAGTCGGTCAACCCCTCCCACAGGCGATCAGCCTGCAAGGTGGGAAGCAGTGCCCCCATGATCGAAGTCGTCCCTTCTACTGAGCGTTGAAGCGTTGAGCGGCCGCGAAATCCGAGTCATCAATCCCGAGCAACGCGTCCACGAACTGCTGAGCCCGATCCAGCGGCGCGACGGCGGACAGGAGCCGGTCGGTCAACTCGGTGTCCCGCGCGCTCGAACCGTTCCCGTTCACCAACAGGCGCCGCCCGGTGGCGATCACTTCCGACGCCATGCGCGACTGCCAGGTGGTGAGCGGCTGGGCGAACTCGAGCACCACCGTCACCGTCTTCTCCGCCGGAGACTCGGTGACGGTGATCCGGCTACCCGACGCCGTCACCGCCGTCTGTACCTCGTCCCGCAGGCCATCGAGATCGATCGTATTGCTCTGGAGTTCAATGGAATTCGATGTTCGCGTCGAACTCGCTGGATCAAGTTCCCCGGATATCGCGGGCCGGGCCGGCGGATCGATGCCCAGGGCGAGCACCGTTACCGGGGGACCGTTCAACGCCTCTGGTGGCAGCTCGAATGCCTTCTTCGCCCGCAACGACACCGTGGCCGACACCGGCGACGCCGTGATCACCGCGGGCGCGACCACCTCCAGTCCGCGCGCCAGCAGATGATCCACGGCGGGCAGGAACTTCTCGCTCATCGCCGGCGTCAACTGCCCGATCCGAACCCCATCGAGCCGAATCTCCGCCACCCGCTTCACCGTCCGCGCGGTTCGTTCCTCCCGGGGAACCAAGGTCACCAGCACCAGCGCCGTCCCGCTCCCCGTCCGGTACCGGTCGAGCCACTCGAAATGCTCGCCCGTCTTCCCGACCTGCACCGAACCCCCTTCCGGCAGCATCGTGTACGGTCCGGCGGGCGTATCATTCACCGGCGCCATGGTGTCCGGACTCGCCAAATACAAATGAATCTGAGCTTGCACCACCTTCCGCTCACGACCCCGCTCATCCCACTCGGGATGCTCCGAAGCCCAAATCCGAGCCCCCACGGTCGGAATGAACCCACCCGCCATCAACTCCAGCAGCCGCCCCTGATATCGAACCGCATCCTCCCGCGGCAGATACCCGATCGTCTTGGCCTGGAACCTGACCGACACCGCATTCGGATCATGCGAATTCTGTGGCTCCGGGATCAGCTCGACCGTGCGCGACACCTCCGCACCCCGAGGATCGAACTCACCCCCGAGCATCCACAGCACATTCGGGATATAGGCGAAGGTCCCAACCACTTCCTGACCGGCCCAACCGCCGACGCCGAGTGTCCACAGCGGGTACATGGTGTAACCGCCACCGGGTTCAGTTCGCTGCTGCCTCACCGCTGCTCGCTATCCATGAGCTGGGAGAAGTGCTTGTGGGCGAGCTTCATATCGCGTTCACGGTCGACACCGACGAAAGGCTCCTGATAGGTGATGCCGTCGGCGGTGAGATCGGCGGGCTTCAGGCTGCCCTTCTTGCGGTACTCCGATGCCAGTTTCGTTGGGAGCTGGCGTCCGTTCGCGTCGTAAAGGGCTTCAGACTCATATCGGTGCAAGACCGGGAACTGGGTGCGGTAGATGGTCAGCAGCTCCTCGGCGGTGATGCCGAGCATGACCGCGACAACGGCGTCGATCTCCACCAACGCCTGGCGTCGGTCGGCTGCGCGGCGGAGTGGAGTAGACCAGGTCCAGTCGCGACCGACCGAGCCCAGAGGGACGCGGTCGACATAATCGACTCCAATGTCTGAGACCCACGAATCCTGTTGCCAGGAGGAGGAATACAACTCTTGCCACAGCGGGGCATAAGGGCGGGTGAGGCAGTTTAGCCGCAGCGTGCGAAAGTTGAGTATTGTGATCAGCGCGTGGTCAATCGGCAATGGGAGTTGGGGCCAGGTAGAAGCCTTGATATGTGAGCTGCCGATAGCCTTGATCATGAAGTCGGCCACGATGGAATGGCTAACTCCGCTGAGTGCCGCGAGAGCGCGATTGTTATTTGGCAGCGTCAGCGTGTGCACAGCATGGACGTGTGTTGGTCCGGGGGGCAAGACCGCTGCTTGGAGCGTGCGGACGGTAGCGATATCTGCCATCTCGCGCCAAGCGAGCCGGAAAAAGGTGGAGCTTGACTTGCCATCCCATTTCGGGTAGGCGGCGATGTAATCAATGTATGGTTTAGCTAGCTGGTAATTTGTTCTGGGAATGAAGTCCTCGGTGATAACTTCGAGATCAATAGGTGAATAGTCTCGGTTGCTCTTCATCTCCTCGTAAGGCTGCTGATTGAGAGGCGTTGCAACTGTCAGATGTGGTCCCTGAAGGATTGCATTTTCCCATCGATCGGGTATCTCCGAAGCTGATTCGAAATAACCCAACTTTCGGTCGGTTGTCTCATTCCATCCCGTCGTCCATTCGAACTCGATGTTACCCAGGCGTGGTGCAGAAGAGATCTTGTCGAGTGTGGCAGAGCTGGCTTGGTTGATTGGGTACAGCATGCGTGCTTCGTGGCTAGCTGTACCGGGTTCATCGATGAGAGCTGCCCAGCTGGCGAGTACTGGTGTTGTAACATGCACGATTCGGCCAGCGTGAGGTGTGGTGTTCCAATTGCCTGAATCATTCTTTAGGCCCGGTTCGGCGCCGGATCCATCGTGGACCAGTGAACGTTCCACCGTATCCGGATGAAATAAGGACACGGCCTGGATGAACTGCGGCTCTTGTTGATATGAGCCGTAAACATGCACCCCATAGTGGATATGGCGATCGATTTCTGAAAACAGATTCAGTGAATTCCGGAACTCCCAATGGCGGCGAATTCTTCGATATGTCTCCCGTCGAAGCTTTCGGGCGCGAAGTTCCGTGAAATGACTGTCCGGGTGGATTAGGCCAATTGTGCCGCTCGGTCGAGATGTCCGCCAGGTGCGTTCCATGAAGCACCGGTACAGGTCTGGTCGCAGGTCGGACAGTGCTGGGCGCTCAACCCCTGAGCCGAGATGTTCCTTATTTCCGGCTTGATCCGACCGTTCATCGAGAAACGCTGTTAGCGATCCAGGGAACGCGAGCGTCTCTTCCTGTTTGCGACGTTTCACGAGTTCTGACGGCTTATCGACGAGCTGCCACCATGGATCTACCTCCGCCAGTGCGCCTGCCTCGTCCCAGTCCGGCCGCACCCATGGCGGATTGCCTACCTGCAGGTCGAATCCGCCGCGCGCGAACACAGGTCCGAAGCCCAACTCCCAGTGAAAGAATCCGGCTCGGTCAGAAATCTCCTGTGTGACCGAGAGCCAAGGGAATTGGTGCCAAGCATGCCCCACCACCATGGCTCGGGACAGCAGTAGGTCGTTCTCCTCGGCGAAATCGAGTTCCTGCCAACTTGTATCCCGCCCAAGGCTGAGCTGTCCGCGACGTTCGGCTGCGGTCTCTTTCGGTGCGACTCCAAGGACTGCCTCCAGCCCACCGACCCAAGTATCCCAGTCCGGTGGTTCCTTGTCCGTGGTCAGCGGCCACGACCAGATCGCGCACCATGCGTCCATTACACGGCGCAGGCGCTGGTACGCCCCGTTCGGGTTGGTGAGTACGGACTCGATCTGTTCTCGGGTCACCGCCGGGGTGTGTTCAACCGGTTCGGACTCCCAGAGATGAAGGTCTCGCCGGATTTCGGATTCTGCGATGGTCAGGCGGCGGAGGGTGAAGTCCCAGAGGGTTTCGACACGTTGGGCCAGGGCTGCCAGGCGTTTTGCGATGGCCTTGCTGGGGGACTTGCGGATTTCGTTGCGCCACAGGCGGAGTGCTTCACGCTGGTCGGGGGCGTAGGTTTTTGCTTCGGCGGTGTCAATGACCGCGCCCCAGCCTTCGGCGGGCAGCAGGAAGTGGTGGATGCCGGTGCCGATGTCCTCGCCCAGGGGCACATCCTTCGGAACCGTTTTGAGCCACGCCTTTTTCGTCAGCTCGTTCGGGGTGTACACCGCGCGCCGGGCTCCGATCAGGGAATTGCCGCGCCGCAGATGCAGACCGAACCAGGGTGCCTGAAGCCCCTCGACCATGGTGTCCAGCCACAACGAGATTTCGGCGAGTTCGACGGCGGTGGCGTTGAGGTCGACGCCGTAGACCTGGTGCAGGGCGATGTGGGCCTTCACCTTTTGCAGTTCGGTCGTGTATTTGTCGGCGTCGATGGTCTTGCCGAGGTCTTCTTGTTTGCGTTTGAGGTATTCGGCGGCCAGCTGCCGGACGGCTTCGATGGCGAAGGCTCCGGACCCGAGGGCGGGTTCGCAGATGGTGAGTTGGAGGATTTCCTCCGGCGTGGTGCGGGTGTCGTTCTGGTCGAGGAGTTCCTCGAGAGCTTGGGAGACGACGAATTTCGTGAGGACTTCGGGGGTGTAGTAGGAGGCGGATTGCTGGCGTTCGCGGCCGGCGAGGCGGAAGACGAAGGTGCCCTTGCGGTGGATGACCGGGCGGGGTTCGTGGGTGTCCGGATCTTCGGTGCGGACGAAGTCGGATTCGGCGAGGTGGTCGGCGCGGTCGATGGGGACTACCCAGGAGCCTTTTTCGGGGTCGCCGTTGCGAGCCACCTCGTAGAGGTCTTCGTCGGCGAAGAAGCCGGTGTAGGACATGAGGCCCTCGTAGACCGCGCCCAGCTGGTTGATGCCGAGTTCGGCGTAGCTGATGAAGCCGCGGTCGGCTCCCTTGCGGCCCTTGGATTCCTTTGTGAGCAGTAGGTGTTCGAGGACTCGCTGGACGGCTTCGTTGGCGAGGCCGACGTCGTCGATGAGCTGGGTGGCTTTGGGGGAGAACAGGTCCGCGCGCAGGGGGTTGAATTCGAGGCCCGGGGCAGGGTTGTCGGGGTTGCGGTCGCGGATGGTGGGGGCGTGGCCGTTTTCTACGAGGTCGAAGAGTTTTTTCAGGGATTCGTAGAGGTGGGTGCCGTTGCGGGCGCGGGGAGAGACCAGTTCGGTGAGGGTGAGTTCGCGCAGGCGGTCGAGGCCGTAGCCTTCCTCGTATTCGGCGGCGCCGGTGGGGAGGACCCGCATTTCGGGGGAGGCCTCTGCGTAGAGGAGGAACAGGATTCGGTAGAGGAAGCGCAGGGAGTGTTTGGCCAGGTCCTGGCCGTCGATGCCGTCCATTGTCTCGCCTTTGGCGCGGCGGCGTTCCACCACGTTGTTGGCGATGATCTCGATGGACAGGCGGATGCCTTCGCGCAGATCCTTCGAGACTCCGACGGTGTGTTTGACCGAATCCTCCAGGACGCCGGTCCACCACAGGTTGCCGTTGGCGTCCTCGGTGAGGGCTTGGCGGCCGAAGATGGCAGCGGCGCGGTCGATTTCGCCGCCGCGTGCCTCATGGCGGCGTTCGGTCACCACCAGCAGGTCGACGGCCAGGTAGCGGCCCTCGGCCCAGCGTTCGGCCTCGGCGAGCAGCAGCCACTGACCGGCCTGCACCACCACGAACGCGGGCGGGGCGTCGGAACGGAAGGCCGCCGACACCGCCTTGGACGCAGAGGGGATTGGTTTGCCGTCCTCGGTCGCGGGGGTGATCAGCCGCCCGGACTCCGGGTCCAGGAGGTCCTCGATGGAGGACACCGGGTTCGCTTGCAGGAATAGCACATTCGCGACGGTGGGGAGCTGGGCGTCGGGGATCACCAGATCCGAGCCCGCGCGTTCGGTGGCGAAGGCGGTCAGTTCACCCTGGTAGCCGAACGCCTTACGCACCTCGGCGTGCGCCTTTGGCGCGTCCTGGGGGTTCTCGGCGAGCGCGGCCAGCGCCGATTGCAGGTCGCGGGTGGCGGCGAGCAGGGTGGCGCGGACGGTGCCGCGGCCCTCCTTGGCCTCGGCGTCCCAGAACTTGCGCAGCTCCATGACCTTGCCCTGGAAGGACTCCTTCACCGAATCGGTAGTGAAGTAGTGCTCGCTGATCCAGTCCTCGCCGATGACGATGGAATCGAAAGAGGCCATGGTTACTGATCCTTACCGGGGACGATCACCAGCAGCGGGCGCACCAGCTGCTGGGTGGGGGCGAGGGATTCGGCGAGGCGCTGCTCTTCGGCGATACGCTCGGACAGCTTGTCCACCTTTTTCTTCTGGCTGCCGAACAGTTCGAGCTGGCCCGCGCCCGCATACCAGCGGTCGGCGCGCTCACGCCAGTGCGCCAGCCGCGCCTGGGCGGATGCGCGCTGTTCGTCGAGAGTCACGGTCAACGTGTCGGCGGCATGGTCGACGGCCACTGGGATCAAGGCGCGGTAGCGGCCCGGATCCGGAACCGGCCCCGGATTGGCGGTGCCCGGCTTCAGACCGGTGCTCGAGGTCAGGAAGTCTAGGTCGGCCACCGGCTCGACCAGGCAGAATGCCGGATTTTTCGGTTTCGGGAACTCGGCGGTCGCGAAGACTCGCGAAATGAGTTGTCCGCGACGGTTCATTAGCGTGCCCATCAACAGCACCGTCGGGGTCTCGACGTCACCGCGAATGACGAAGATCTGATTGCGGCCCAGCGCGCTCAACGCGCGATCGCTCGCCCAATCCAGCACCGGATGCAGGGGACCGAGGAAATGCGCCTCCGGCCACGTCGAATCCGCGACACCCTTACCCTGGCGGGCCGCCGACAGCTGCGCGTTGCCGACCACCGGCGAGGTGGCCAGCTTGAGGCGCTCGAGCACCTTGCCCGCCTGCAAGTAGTTCTGCGGCAGCTGACCCAGCCGCTGTCGCAGATCCCGGGGCGGAATCAGTTCGGCGATGCCGTGATTGGCGTGCACCTGCCAGCCGACGCCGCCTGCGACCGGATCGGCGTGCGGGACATCGTCGAAGGCGGCGCGCAGAGCCTCGTCGAGGAAACCGATGTCGTCGGCGTAGAGGCTCTGGCGTGGTAGTTCCGGCAGGGCCGCGGGCTCGTCCTCGGACAGATCGAACTGGGCGAAGAAGGCGTCCACGTCGTTGCCGGCGGCGATCTCATCGATGCCGCGCACCTGCTCCTCGAGGGGCGACTGCCCGGCCAGCACCTTGCGGATCGCCTCTTCCTCCTCGCCCACACTGTGTTTGCCCATCAGCGAGGCCATGTCACCGAGGGTGGTGTGCGCGAGGTTCTCCCGCTCCAGCAGCCGCGACAGCACCCGCAGATCACCGGAGAACTCGGTGTCCGACGGTTGCAGGATCAGCGACGAGATCACCGGCGGATGCTGCTGCCCATACCTGTCGATACGGCCGTTGCGCTGCTCGATGCGGATCAGCGACCACGGGATGTCGTAGTGGATCAGGTTGTGGCAGTGGGCGTGCAGGTTCACACCCTCCGACGCCACATCACCGGTGACCAGCACGCGGATCGGGGAGGTCTCCACCTTGAAGCTGTCCACGATATCGGTCTGATCGGTGTCGGACAGGCCGCCGTGCAGCATCGCCACGTTCTCCGGCTTCAAGCCCAGCGCCGCCGGCAGCACCTCGGTCAGCCACTTCAACGTGGCGACGCGCTCGGCGAACACCACCGCCCGCATCGACGACTTCGGGCCGACCCCGATCTCGCGCAACAACTCCACCAGGGCCGCCTGCTTGCCCGAGGAATCGCCCAGCGCCTTGTCGTTCAACTCCGCCAGGGTGTTCAACGCCGCCATCTCACCCAGTTGGGCGGGCCCGCTCGGGCCGCCGTCCTTGCGGAGGGTGTTGCGCCGCTGGTTGATCGACTCTGCCAACGCGGCCGGGGAGGAAAGGAACGCCTTGGCCAGGGTCCACGGGAACAATGCCTTCGTCTCACCCGAGTACGGTGAACCTCCCGACTCGGGATGTAGCCATACCTGCGAAAGCTCCCGTGCCACATTGTCTTCCGCGTCGGACGGGGTCACCAGCCGGTGCACCGGCTCGGCCCGCTCCGCCCAGTCGCTGCCCACCTCCGCCGACACTTCCGGATGATGGCGGTGCCGCCGGATCAGCAGGGTCGACACATCGTCTTTGGTGAACGAACCGTCCGCGGCCACCGCCGTCGGATCCAGCAGCCGCAGCAACTCCGCGAACGACTCCTCCCGGCCGTTGTGCGGCGTCGCCGACGCCAGGATCAGCGCCTCGGTGTTCGGGGCCAGCACCCGCGCCAGCTCGTTGTTCTGGGTACCGACATTGGTGAGGTTGTGCGACTCGTCGATCACCACCGCATCCCAGTGATGCCGCTTCAAATGCTCCTTGTAGCGCGGGCTTTTCAAGGTGTCGATCGAGATGATCGCGCGCTTGTAATAGGTGAACGGATTCCGCGTCGCGGGCAGCTTCTGGCGCACCTTCTGAATACCGGCCGAGTCCAGGCGCACGAACGGCAGCGCGAACCGGCACCACAGCTCGTGCTGCATCTGCTCCAGCACATGCTTGGGCGTGACGATCAGGATGCGCTCCCCGCGCCCGCGCCGCACCAGCTCCGACAGGATCATGCCGATCTCGAGGGTCTTACCCAGACCGACCGCGTCGGCCAGCAGGATGCGCGGCCGAATATGTTGCGGATCAAGCGCTTTGGCCACCGACGCCCGCTGATAGGCGAGCGAATCGGCGAGCATGCGCGTCGATACCGTCAATGTCTGATCGCCGTACGGGAACGGCGTCTTACGCAGCAGCGACTCCAGCCACAACCGCGAATCCCGGTAGCCGGGCGAGCCATCCGAGACCACCTCGGCATCGGCCGGATCCTGCACCTCGATGGCGTCGAGACTCGAATAGAACGTCGCCGTCGTATCGGCCACCAACTCCGACAGACCGCGCACCCGTAGTAGCCACCCGTCCGAACCCTGCTCCGCGGCGGTCACCAACCATTCCTCATCGCGAACGACAACGATGGAGCCGGGGGCGACACGCAGATCCGGCGCTGCGACAACGGTCATGGATGGTGCTCCTGATAGGTCAACGGTCCGATCAAACAACTTAGTACCCCCGGTGGTTTGCCACATGTTTCCCGTCGGTAGCGAGAGCGAGGGATGTCGATACTCTCGAAATCGGTGTGATCCGGTGGCATCCCGGCGCCGTCGGCCGCCACGATGAGCTCGTTGCCGAGTGCGCGTAGGGAATTCGGCCTGGTCAACAGGCGCGGCGTCGCCGCTGAACCACTCGGACCGGACAACGCTCGCAGACGACTTCTCCTTGTATCTCGTTGTTTGCCAACCCACCTCAGTTCGCGGCCGAACCGGTCGACGCTACTGCGGGCGCTGCCATCGCACATCGGTCGGTGAATCGGCAACGGCTCAGCCCCGGATGACAGGAACGGTAGGCGGGGCTGAAAGCGTTGTCAATCACTAAAAATCGATTGTATTTTGCTCACTACTCGAGCAGTGTGTAGGGAACGTACACGAGTGGGCATGTGTTCTCGGTTCTCGTCCGTGAAGCAGTGTGACCATGATCCTTTCAAACGGAAGAGTCTGTCGAGAGAATGGTGAAACAAGGCCGCAACCATGGGCTGTCGAAGGTGATCGGCGACATCGTCGCGCAGGGGCCGATCAGTACAGCCGAATTGCTGGATCGTCTCGAGGCCAGGGGATTTCGGCGTCCGGACCTCTCAGAGCTGTTCATGCTGTGCCACGAACACCACATCGCTGAACTGGACGACGCGAGCGGATGCTGGCGGGATCCGGGGGACCCGGCGAGCGAGCCGACCACCGGCGGTGAGGGCCGCAAGACATCCCGGGACCCGCAGGAGACCTTCAAAACGAGTGCGGCACTGCGGCGGGAGCTTCGAAGCCTGCGCGATAGGGTCGTCGAGCCGGTCAGGGCCCCCGAACCGATCGCCCACCCGATCGCACCCGGCTGGAAGGACATGGCCGCCGCCGCGCGGGCCGCGCTGGTCCTGGAGCGAAGCACGGCGGTCAGCCGATCCGGATGGCAGAACGTCGAACTGATCGACGGGGAGATCCTGGAAGAGACTCCGACTCGGCGCATCGTGCGTTACGAAATCCAGGGCAGCGAGAACGTGCGGGAGGGCACGACGGCGACCTTGCTGCCGCCGCAGGAGAGGGCGACCACGCACAGCGGCGTCAACGCGGAGGTTCTCACCCAATACGGGTCCGACATCACGCTGGGTGTCGCGGCCGGCGAACCCTTCTGGGAGCAGGCACGGCTGCGCTGTGATCTGTCGTATCTCGTGACCGAGCAGGTCATGAGGTTCGCCGAGTTGTTGTCGGGGCCGATGCCGGGCTTCGATTCCGCCGCGGCGATGCAGCCGGTCTCGGCGGCGGGCATGCTCGACGCGGTGCCGCCGATCGAGCCGTATCCCGTTGCGGGGCTGAATGAACGGCAACGTCTGGCCGTCGCCCACGGCCTGTGCCCGCGCCTCACCTGGCTGTGGGGTCCGCCCGGTACCGGGAAGACGACAACCCTCGCCGTGCTGCTCGCCGAACTTCTCGACGCGGGCAAGACGGTGCTGCTGGCCGCACCGACCAACGCGGCCATCGACGTGGCGTTGAGCGCCCTGCTGAAACGCCGTCCGCCGGTGAAGAGCGGGGAGATCGTCCGAATCGGGCCGACCGACAACGACTTCCTGTCCGGTCGCGCCCGGGCGGTTCTCCTGGACGAGATCGCCGCGGACCAGGGTGCGGAGCCTGCGCGCCGCCTGGTGGAGGCTCGCGACGAACTCGCGGACCTACGAAAGGCGCATCACGCCATCCCCAAGAGCGATATTGCCCGCCGTCAGGAGGCGGTTGCCCTGACCCGCAAGATCGCTGATCTCGAAGGGTTCGCGAAGGGCCTGACCGCGCTGCTCGGTGACGTGCGCGATCACGTGATCGGAGAGGGCCGGCTGCTCGCGTGCACCTCGCATCAGGTGGTGCTGAAAGAGGCGGTGCGCCGCAAGGGGTTCGATGTGGTCGTCGTCTACGAGGCCAGCATGATGACCGCGGCCATGACCATGCTCGTCGCGGGCATGGGCGTCGGCCATACGATCGTGGCCGGCGACTTCCGGCAGCTGTCGCCGATCGTGCAATCCCAGGAACCGGACGCCCGGGAATGGCTGGGGCAGAGCGCGTTCGAGAAGTCCGGGATAGCGCGCGCCGTGCGGGCCGGGCGAGCGCCCGCGAATCTGGTCGCACTCGACACCCAGCATCGGATGCGTCCGCGGATCGGTGAATCCATCGGACGGGCCTTCTACCCCGAGGTTGGACTGGAGACGGCCGCATCGGTTCTGACTCGACCGGCCCGGACGATTCCTCCTCGGCACGCCGAGACGATTCTGATCGACACCAGCGATCTGCACGCACCGCTGGCCCGCCGAGAGGGCATGTCGTCGCGATACAACGTGATGCACGCGCAACTGGCGGCGAACGTGGTCTCCGACCGCCTGTGGAGCGCCACCGAACCCGGCAGCATCGGCCTCATCAGTCCGTTCGCGCCGCAGGCCCGGGCTGTTGCAAGCCCTGGTGCCCGAGCATGATCCGAGAGTGCTGGCCTCCACGGTCCACCGGTTCCAGGGTGGTGAGACCGACGTCGTGCTCTACGACGCGGTCGAAAGCAGCGGCGGTGACTTCGAACTGCACTCCTGGTTCGCCGAGACCTCGGCGGGCAGCGAAGGCGCGCGACTACTGAACGTCGCCATGAGCCGGGCTCGCGAGCAGGCGATCATGCTCGCCGACATGGGCCGCATCCACCGCGGCCGTCCCGCACAGCCGACACCGACGCGAGAGTCCCTCCAGCAGTTGGATCGTCACGCGCACCAGTGGACGTGGCGGCAGGTCGCCGCCGCTCCCGGGCCCACCCGGATCGAGCACAACCTGCGAACCTTGACCGACGACATCGCTTCGGCCACAGAGAATGTCGAGATCTTCTCGGCACACGTGGACGGCTCGGCCACGCGCAAGGTCCTCGAGGTGCTCGCCGACCTGCCCGACCAGGTCAAGATCGGGTTCTGGTTCGGCCCCGCCGGAATCGGCTCCGAAGTCGAACGCGCGCTGCGCGATCACCACGCGACCATGCATCCACTGAAACGATGCCGTGAATCGCTGGTGATCACCGACTCCGTCGTCTGGGCCGCGCAGGCGCCGATCCTCGGCCGAACCCCGGGCCTGCTGCTCCGAACCGACCACTCCGCGCTCGCCCAGGCGGTGCGCCGGCAATCACTGCGGCGCAACGTCCGTGGAGTGCCAGGCACCGGTCAGCACCCCGAACGATGCGGCTGCGGCTCACTGCGGATACGTGTCGAGATCGCCGGAGGGCCCAAAGCGGCGTCTACAGCAAGTGCTGCAACTGCGGGAGATGAGAATCGGAGCACAGGAATCGAGTGATGTGGTTTCGAGCGGTTCATCACCGGAACCGTCGACCCTTCTTTCCCGATCGGTTGCCGATGGCTCGACACCGGGCGAGACGGGCGGGCTCGCGGATCGCTTGGAGCAACAGCGCCACGCCACGCCGATTACCGTGGTGCCTTCTCCGCCGAACCGGGGACGCCCAGCGTGCGGCGGAATCGCCACCGGCACAGACGTCACGTCGACATAGCAGATTTCGGTGAGCGGGATCGTCGAGGAACTACTTCGGCGGGAGCCGTGGGTGTCGTGAAAGAGGCTGGGCAACAACAGAGTACGTGGATGCACATGTCCGACCAGTCTGGCAGAATCGGTCAAATGGGATGAAGCGTCGGTGCTGTGTCCTGTGGTCAACGCCGGATCGGTCGTAACGGAGAAATGTGAGAATCGCGCTGCTGCCAGCCCGCCTCAGCAACCGACCAGTTCGAGAGCATTTCGAGACCACCATCCGGGCCAAAGTTCGCTTCGATGACCACCTCGACCTCTTGGACACCGAGACCCTGTCGAATCTTCTACGGATCTTCCCCGATGGTGCGGCTCGAATGTGGGCAGTGACCCCGGGGGTGAACACGGGGAAGTGGGCAAAGCTGGAACCCGGTGATCCCGTTGCCTTCTGCGGCGACAACAAGCTGCACGCTCTCAGCCACATCGCTGCGCGGTTCCAGAACGAGGCGCTCGCCGAGCGACTATGGGGTCGCGATGCCGACGGTAGATCGTGGGCGAACATGTTCGCGCTCGGGGAGCTGCGGACCGTTGACGTACCGGTTCAGGAGGTCCGTCGAGCAATCGGGTGGCGCGGTGACGGCGCGATCCCGGGGTTCACGGTCGTCGAGGGGGCTCCTGCCGAGAATCTCGCGGATCTTGTCAATCTGGAGACCGACCTCGGCTACTCGGAGAGCCCGGTATCCAAGCGCGTGCCGTCGTCGGTGGCAGTGCCCGAAGGGGCGACGGACGGGACTCGCGAGACGACCTTTCGTCGCGAACAGCGGGCACTCAAGCACAGGCTACGACAGCTGGGGAGTGGTCGATGTGCACTGTGCGGGCGTGCTTTCCCTGATCAGCTCCTCATCGCGGCACATATCAAACGGCGTGGGCAGTGTACCGAGGACGAGCGCAAGGACCTCGAGAATATCGGCATGCTGGCTTGCGCGGTCGGCTGCGACAGCTTGTTCGAACACGGCTACATCGGGGTGGACTACGGAGGGAAGCTCCTGGTCAGCAACGCAACTCAGAGATCCGGCGATGTCCGGCAACACGTTGACGATCATCTGCGCGGCCGGGTGAGCCCGTGGTGGACGAGTGCGCGCGAACCGTATTTCGCATGGCACCGGACCAGGATCTTCCAGGAACTGGCCGAGGAGTAGCGGACCAGTTCCTGGAACGAATCACCCGCTGACACAAGGTGACTGAGGGCCGACCCAATTCGGTGCACTTCACCGCCTGGCCCCTCGCAGCCTTCACCGGATGCCTCTGCTCGTTCTTGCGCAGCTTCGCCTCGACCCGAGATCGGCAACCAACTGCTGAAGGCATTCGATGGTCATCGCACCTGTCTATCAGGTGGTATTCGCGCATCCGGCCCGAGTGAGCCCCTCATCCTCCGGCGTCGGTCAGCGTCCCAGCAACGGGCGCGTCGCACCATGGTTCGGTCAGCCGGTTACGGAAGCGGCGCTGACGATCGATGTGCGTCAGCGGCATCTTGGGCAGCCCCGCGTAGGTTCTCATGTGGCCGGGCTCTTCCGGCTATCCCCCGAATCTGTCGCCTTTCGTGCTGAGTGTGATCCGGCCGCGGCTGGTGATTCGCCAGCGTCCGCGCGGCCGACTGGGGATGATCAGACCTCGGGATTCGAGCTGTGCGAGGGCATTTCGGGTGCGCCAGCTCGTCAGGGCGGAGGCTTGCTGGATTTGGCCGGCGGTCAGGGCACGGTCCGGGTTGAGTGCCGCCAGCACGGCTACTTCAGCGGGGTTCACGATGCGGCTACCTTCCGAGTTCGGGATCGGTGTCTTCCGGCGGGGTGACCGCTCGGGCGGGGGACGTCCAGATGTCCGCCTCCGGTGAGCGGAAGTCGAAGGGAATCGCGACTTTCCGGACGGCTGTCCGAGTAAAAGCCCCAACAGGACCAGAGGATCACGGTGATGCAGAGCGCGATGATCGACAGCATCGCCCATACGTCCCATGGCATTACGACCTCCTGGTGATCGTGCCGAGCAGTAGTGGTCGGCGTCGTCCGGTTTCGGCCCAGTAGATGGCTCGATGGCCTCTGACGTCAGCGGGAATTGGGCGAACCAAAGAAATCCGCCCGTTCTTCCTGCGCCGGTTCCACGATGCGCGACAATGAAATCCATAGTTCGCCAAGCAGTCACCCACGATCGGGCGTGCGCGCCATCCAAAAATCGGGAGTAGGGCTGATGAGCAAGAACCCGACGACGATTCCTCGGCGGCAGTTGGGGAGGCAACTGCGGGAGTTGCGGCAGGCGGTGGGTCTATCCCTGGTCGACGCCGCCAGGCTGATCGAGCGGGGCGCCGGGACGCTTCAACGGTTGGAGAAGGGGGAGAATCCCCGGATTCGGCAGCTCGACATCGACGCGCTGTGCAAGCTCTACGGTGTGCCGGAGGAGCGCACGCAGCAGATGAAGGCTCTTGCGCTGCAAGCGGATCGCCGCACTCGGCCGACTGACGAATCGCATTGGTGGGCAAGGTATGAGGATCTGATTCCGGCCGAGTTCGAGACCTACATGTCGTTGGAGATGGCGGCTGAGCGGATGATCACCTACCAACCCGACACGGTGCCTGGCATCGTCCAGACTGCCGACTACGCGAGGGAGTTGAATCGAGTGTTCTTCACCTCCGATACGGCCATGGAATTGGAACAGCGCGTGCAGGTTCGGATGCAACGGCAGACCGCGATCACGCGTCGGTTGTCTCCCCTCGAGGTAGATCTGCTCATCGATGAGGCCGCCTTGAGGCGGGTTGCCGGTTCGCGAAGGGTCATGGCCGGCCAACTCCGCCGCTTGGCCGACACGCCGCCGCATGTCAAGGTGCGAGTCCTCCCATTCAGTGGCGGCTTCCCGCTGGGAGGGCATGTCGGCCCGTTCGTCATCCTGGACTTTCCTGCAGACTCCGCGACAGATACGCCCGTTGAGCCGTCGACCGTCTACGTCGAGTCCTACGGTTCCCGGATCTACTACGACAGCGAGATCGACGTTTCTCGTTACCGCGACGCCTACACGAGGATCGGGCGGATCGCGTTGAATGAAGCTGATACCAAACACCTTCTGAGGTGTGTGGCAAAGGAGTATGAGGCGTGAACGATCTATCGGACGCATACTGGTTCAAGAGCAGCCGAAGTCAGGGAGGGGAAACCTGCGTGGAAGCCGCACACCTAAACGGGGGCGGTGTCGGCGTCCGGGATTCGAAGTTGGGGGACTCCAGCCCGATCCTGGTCTTCGATGGCCCGGCGTGGGACAGCTTCACGAGCGCCGTGAAGGCGGGCAGTTTCGATCTCCCGTAGGTGCGGGTCGAGTCCTGGGTTCCACTGACTTCGATGAACTCGATTGCCTTGTCTCAGAGCCTATCTGAGAACTCAGGTGGCAGGCCCGCTGTCGCGGGCCAGCCGTCGGGTGAGGGTGTGGATGGCGGCGATGTAGACCACGGCTTCGCGATGGTCGGGGCGGGTCTCGTAGTCGCGGGATCAAGCGGCGGTGTTTGACCAGCCACCCGAACGTTCGCTCTACCGCCCAACGTTGCGGCAGGACCTCGAACCTGGTGGCGGTGTCACTGCGTTTGACGATCTGGACCGTCAGTGCCAGAACGATTTTCGCCCACTCGACCAGTCGCCCGGCATAGCAGCCATCCAGCCCACACGATCGTGATCGCCGCGAAGCGGCGGCCACCGCGGCCAGCAGCAGGTGCGCGGCGTCGCGGTCCTGGATCGATGCGGGGGTGACGACCACGGCCAGAATCAGCCGCGCCGACTTTGTACTTCCTGACAGAATCAGGATTCCCTTGTCGCCGACACACGGTACGCTCGTGAATAGCCTTGTCGTTCGGTAGGCGTTTCGCGTGTTTCGGAGGGTTGAGCACCATTAGCGGGAATACGTTCAATTTCGGTGGCGGCGACTTCACCGGCTCGAATAACAATTTCGGCGGCAATAACGTCACCCAGTCCATTGTCAACAACGGCTCGGAGGATGACCGCGCGGACCTGTTCGACGCGTTGCGTGAGGCTGGCCTGTCCGATGAGCAGGTCGAGGCCCTGGAGGCGGCGTTGGACGCGGACGGCGGCCGGGCGGGCGATGGTAGTGCTGGCCCGGCTGTTTCGGGTTGGTGGGCCGAGGTGCGCCAGCAGGTGACAGCGACGGTGCTGACCGGCCTGTGGAGTATCGCCACCACCCAGCTCGGCCTCCCGGCTACCTGAACACCGGGGTGCACTGTGGCATTGCTGCAACAGATCATCGAGGACGCGGCAGGGGACGGGTCGGTGTCGGGTATTCTGCGCCGTCTGAAGGTAGCCGCCAAGCGCATCGGCGCGGAGAACACATTGCTGCCCTGGGTGATTCGGGAGCTGGAAGGCTATCCACCGGACGTCGAAGTACCCGACTATCGGCAGCCGATCCCACTAGATCCGTTGGGGTATTTTACGGATGGCTTGTACCTGCCGGTGCACCGTGATGCGATGCCGGAAAATTGGCGTACCGCACCACAGTTCGAGTTTCCGCGCACGCACCCCATCGGGGAGATCGAGGTGTTGGCCGCAGACGGTGGCGTCGGCATCTGGTGGACGACCGAGGCGGTCGCGGTGTTCAACGGGCGTATCAAGCGAGAAGAGGGCGGGGTCGAACCCTCCCTCAACTGCACGAAAGTCATGGCCGCAGTTGGTCGGCGGCCCTTCGAAACTGTGCTCGACGCCGTGCGGAACAGGGCCCTGGATCTGGCCTTGGAGTTGGAGCTTGTGGCCCCGGACGTCGGTGAGGTGGGGGTGCCGGACGAAGTGAATGTGGCTGCGCAGCAGGTTATTAACATCTTCTTGGCCGCGTCCCTGGCAGGGGCGAACAACAACTTCGGTGGCACCGACGTCACGCAGCTGATCACCGCCATCGGCGACGGGTCGGGCGAGTAGGCGGCTACCCGGCCGGGCACGATCAGCCCGGCTGGGTGTGAAGCGGAGGCCGCCAGCTCGGACACCGGGCCACGGGGGTCACCGGCGAGGTGAATGTGAGGACCGGGCACGAGCGTGCGAGGTGGTGATCGTGCGTCGCCGACGGCGCTCGACGATCTCGACTTCGGCCCGTGAGACTGGCCGGGCCAGTGCCGAGAAGAGTCACGCTCAGAACTTCTAATCAGTTCGGGGAGTGAGCCATCCGGCAAACTCCTTGTGGTAGCCGACCGGCGGGTGAGCACTCCGAGCTCCTGGACTTCGAGTCCGGACGATAGACCGTGCCCTTGCTGGTAGGTCGGGAGAGTTGATCGCTGCTGGGCCGAGGACCACCACGATGTGGAGGTGATGGACGGGTCCGGTCGCCGTCTGACCAAGGCACGACTGCCCCATGGCGTCGCCGGGATGGCGAGGTTGCACGCGATTGTCGGGGATCTGGTCGGCGAGGACGCCGACGAGGTCGAGGTGATCGTCGGGATCGAGACCGACCGGGGGTCCCTGGGTCGTGGCGCTGGTCGCGGCCGGATTTTCGGTGATGACGGTAAACCCGTTGCAGACGTCCAGGTTTCGCGACCGGCTGGGGGTATCGGAGCCAAGAGCGATGCCGGCGACGCTCATGTCCTGGCGGACATGGTCCGCACCCACGCTCACGAACTGCGGATGGTCGCAGGAGATTCCGCGCGGGCCGAGGCGGTCAAGGTCGTGGCCCGCACGCACAAGACGATGATCTGGGAACGGACCCGCCACACGCAGCGGCTGCGGCATGCGTTGCGTGACTACTTCCCGGCCGCGCTGGTCGCTTTCGAGGATCTCGACGCCGCCCACACCCTGGAACTGCTGGCCAAAGCACCCACCCCGGCCCAGGCGGCACGGCTGACCATCGCGCAGATCGGCGCGGCGCTCAAACGCGCGCGCCGCAAGAATGTCGCGGACAAGGCCGCCCGTGTCCGAGCCGCGTTGCGCTGCGAGCACCTCGAACGTCGTGACCGAGGCATACGCCGCGGCGGTGCAGGCGTTGCTGGCCGTTCTCAACGCTCAGATCAAGATCCTGAACGGGCAGGTCGACGCCCATTTTGTGCAGCACCCGGCCGCTGAGATCATCCTGTCCCAGCCGGGGCTGGGATCGGTCCTGGGTGCCGGGGTGCTCGCCGAGTTCGGTGACGACCCCTACCGCTACGCCAGCGCCAAGGCCCGCAAGAACTACGCGGGCACCTCCCCGATTACCCGCGCTTCGGGCAAGAAGAAGATCGCACTGGCCCACGTTCGTGCACAACGACCGCCTCATCGACGCCCTCACCACCCAAGCGAAATCCGCACTGTTGTGGTCCAGGGGCTCTCGCGCCTACTACGACCACCACCGAGCCCGCGGTGCCGGCCACAACGCCGCCCTGCGCCAGCTCGCCAACCGACTCGTCGGCATCCTGCACAGCTGCCTCAAAACCGGAACCTACTACAACGAAGCCACGGCCTGGCCAGGTCCCGCTCAACCATCTGCTGCTTGACATTCAGGCTCCTGGGACGTCTATCGGGTTCTGTTGCTGAGTCATCGCCAGCAGATCAGTGCTGCGGCGAGGTCGAGGAATCCGTGGTGGATGTCGGTGCGTCGTTCCCATCGGATGGCCAGCCGCTGGTACTGGTGGAGCAAGACAAAGGATTGTTCGGCGATCCAGCGGCCGGTCGGTGACGTTGTCGCGGGTGCCGCGGCGCGCGATGTAGCCGGTGATACGTCGTTGCCGCAGTTCGGAATACACGCTGGGGTAGCCGTATCCCTGTCCGCGATCAGGTTCGTGATCCGATGTCTGGGTCGGCCCGCACGCCCGCACGGGGGTCGAACCTGGCCGAGCAGTGTGGGCAACAGCAGATGGTCGTTGACATCGGCGCCCGACAGCGCCACCGCGAGCGGCAATCCGTTCCCGCAGGTCAGGATGTGAGGGCAGTCTGCGCCGCAGTCCCAGCGCCGGATGCTCATCACCACGGCGGCGCCAGGATTGTCCACTCACGGTCGCGCTTCCAGTCCTCATAACTGATGGCGTTGGTGAATTCCGGTGCCCCGGCCACGTTCTGGTCTTCGTCGTCGGTATCCGTCGTATTCGGCGAGTTACTCGATACCCCAGGGGGTTTCGTGAGGGCGGCTCTGATCTCTTCCGGTAGATTCAACCAGCTCACTGCACGCTCCGAACGAGTGACTTTGCTGATGGGCTACTGTTTGCTCCCCGGCCAGCCTGGATACGGGTCGAGTGTGGGCGCAGGCACGTCGGATCCCTTACGGGAGTCCCGGCCTCGTAATGCGGTCGGCACGGGGTTGTCGAAGCGATCGGCACAGAGGTTCTGTTCGCCAGGGGAATTGGTTCCGGGGTCGGTCATCTTCGCGTCGGTGATTTTCCAGTCGCCGAACACGTCGGTGGTCGGATACCGTGCCGGACCCTCACCTGCGGAGAGACGTGTCGGCTGGCCGGTTGGCGGTGGCTGCATGGCGAGTCGAACAGTGCGGCCGCCATCTGGCAGGGTCCCGGCACCGCTGACATTCACGAATGGGTGATACTGACCATTGAACGGATCCTTCTCGGCTGGAGACGATTTCAAGTCCAGTCCGTCGACCCAGACGCACATCGTGGCATTCCATGTGGGCGGTGTAGTCTGCGGCACCCCGGACTGTGTGGAGTCGCCAGTTTTCAACTCCAACAAGCGCGCGTAAAAGGTTCCCACGGTTCGAGTGCCTGGGGGTTCGAGGTATGCCATTGATAGACCGTCGCCGCGGATATAATGATCACCTGTTTCGGGTGAAGCCGCAGCGTAGCCGGGATAAGAGTACTTGCTCGGCATCGACATCGGCCAACCGCGTCGGTCTGTCCGATACGAGATGAACGCCGATTCCATATATGCCCGAGCGATGATCGCAGCATCCGACGTCAGCCCTATCCCGGGTTCGGCGGACCAAAGGAAGCTGAACTCGAGCTCGTCTGGAATCCGATATGCCGGTGCGCTGTTCGTGCAGGCAGCCAGCAGTGCTGTGATCCCCAAGGCCGCGCCTACTAGCCTCCATGCACTGTTGAATCGCGACGCTGTCATCGTGGATGCCACTCCGATTTATTGTGAGCTGCGGTCCAGCCGTCGTCGTATGCGACGAGCCCCGGGAGAAAATTCTTCATGTTCCCTTTGAACACGGGGAGGCTATTTGCTCCGTTCATGCCATCGAGCCGTTTGATGTCGTCGAATGACATCAAATTGCCGTTGCTGTCGAAGTATCGGCCTATGTTCGGGTCTTTCGAGTAGTCGGGGTGGTCGGAGGTCAGCGTCATGCCTTGAAGAATGTTGTAGAACTGTTTCGACTGACTGCCGTACCCGTCCAGGTCGGCGTTCGGGTCGAGCTCGGGCACGGCCCCCAACAACCAGTTCTTCACCTCCGGAGCCGCGACCTTGACGCCCAGCTCGGTGAAGTCGCTGATACTGAAACCCATTGGCAGACTATTTGATCCGCCGAGTGCGGGTATGCCGAGCCGGGGGATGTGCTTGCCTCCGAACGCGGCGATGTCCTTCACCGAATCGAAGATCGTCTGCTCGTATTTGAGCTGGGTGGCCTGATCCATTTTCCGGCCGTCGAGTTCGAGCTGCATTCCGGACTGGGCGGCGGCATCGATCCTTCCGGCCCATTCGCCGAGCGCGTAATTGGTGCCGCCGTGCGCCCCGAAGGCCTGGTTCATCTGTGCGATCGACACGTACGCGGCGCGGTTGAAGTCGACGGCGGCGTCCTTGTTGGAATCGATGACAGCGAAGATGTTCTTCACATTCGCCTGGTCGATCGCACCGAAACCGTGTGTGCCGAAGCTGCCCTCGGTAGTGCCGACCATGTCAGGAATATACGACGCCAGGGTTTGGCCGAGCGCCTTGGTCATCTTCGGGTCCACCATCCCGATCGACTGATCACCGCCGTCGAGGTGGAGCAGGTCGTGGGCGTGGGTGCTCGCATAGTTCGCCAGCGCCCAGGATGCCTCGCCCGATTGCTGATTCAGGGTGGGATCAGCCGAGGTGGCATATCGGCCGGCGGTCTCGATGACCTTGCTGACGCCGTCCTCGTGACCGTGCCAGTCCCGACCGAGCAGGTCGGCCACGTGCGAGGGTGCGTCGTAGTGCCCGCCGTCGGTGACCGTGCACTGCATATTGGTGCCGTACAGCAGGTCGTGGACCGCCAGCCGGTCACCGCCGGCCTGATTCAGCATGCGGTCGGCGAGGTCGGTCGCGCCGTGTGGTTTCGGCTCCAGCACAAGGTTGTTAGCGGTCGCCGCGCCGATCTCCGCGCCCTGTTTGAGCAGCCCGCGGTCGAGGTCGCTGCCCTGGGCCAGTCCCGGATTCCCCTTGCCCAGCAGATCGACGAACGTGTTGAAGTCGCCTTCGTGAGGGATATCGATGAGGTTGGCGGCGAACTCGCTTGCCGGCGCTTTCTCGCTGCGCCGGACCGGGTTCTCCTTCAGCAGTGTTTGCACCTGGGTGGGCAACTGGATCATCCCGCCCTGGTCCTCGACCTTTTCGTCGCCGACAGTCTTGATCTGCGGGTTGGACATCAGCTGCATCGCGTCGACCGCGCCCGATTTGAGCTTTCCCTGCTGGTCGGCCGGTAGTTTGTCGCCGAGCTGCGAGATGTCGGCGACGCTCATCCCGTCCATGCCTCGCATCAGGCTGCGCAGGTAGTCGAATCGCTCCTGCGGCAGATCCACATCCTTGCCGTTGAGGAGATCCTGGAGCTGGTCCGGGGTCAGCTGGGTTGCCAGCTGCAACCGCTCGAGCTGATCAGGGGTCGCCTTCCCGTTCTTCCACGCGTCCAGATCCTGCTGTGCGGCTACGGGATTCAGCCCCGCCGAGGCCGGAGTCAGCTGCTCGATCGAGGCCAGCGCCGTGCTCAGCGCGGTGGCGATGGCGTCATCGGCCGCCCCGATATCGGCCGCCAGCCGTTGTAGGGCGACCGTCTGATTCGCGGCCTCGTTCTTCCGGTCGATCTGCAACTGGTTGATCTGGTCCTTCACTTGCTCGCTTCCGGCCAGGAGCAGAGCTTCCGCGTAGTTGTATGTGTCCTCGACGTACCAATCCTCGGAGACCTTGTAGAAATCGCCGTTCAGGTGGGTCACCGTTTGACGGGCCGAGGCGACCATCGGCTCCAACGCCGACTGACCGTTTCGACACGCCGTCGCAAGATCGTCGAAGGCGTCCGCGACCACGCCCATCTGCTGGCGTTCGCGATCGACCCGCCCGTCAGCGCCGTCACGCCCTTTCCCGGACCAGTTCATGCCGTCGATGGTTTTGTGCATCGACGAGGCGTTGTCCCTGACGCCCTTCGCGATCGACTCGATCGTCGGCGCGAGATTCCCGAGGTCGACGATCCAGCCCATCACCGTAGATTTGCTGGGCGTGGCCATGCTCAGCGCGTCCCGCTGTTGAGATCTCCGAGAGCCACGAACCGGGCTGCGGCATCCTCGTCGGTGCCGTGATAGGTGTCGGCAGACGTGCGCAGCAGCCCGGCGAATTCCTGATAGCGGCCCTTCACCACACCCATCGCTTTGGATCGGACCGCCTCGACCCTGTCGAGCTGGACCGCGGTCGCCGATCCCGCCAGATCCGAGCCCAAGGTACCCAGTAGCCCTGAGGGAGCAAACAGACCGCCGAAAGTGGGTAGCTTCCCCACCGCGTCTGCGAACCCGTCGATCGTCGTCGCGGCTTCCCGCAACTCCTGTGCCGACACCTCCATGCCGCCCCCTCGTCATATTGAGTTCACCCGCAACGCTTTTCACGCATGAGCAAGATCAATCGAGCTGGAACATTACCAGGAAGCGATCACCCAGAGCCTCTGTCTGGTCTGGCCGAGTGTCAATTCCCTACCGGGCAGTGGGCTCGTGGTGTCGGACCAGTTGCACCGCCGCCGATCCTGCGGAGCCGCTGAGGCTTTCGGTGGCCTGATCATGCCGCGTGGTCTCGGATGAACTTCACCGACCGCGGAAGGTTGGCTCCGCCACCGTGCCGGCTCGCGACCCGCAAGACGCGGTCGAAGATGCCGACAGGGCGCGGTCTCGCCCCGCCGGCGACTCAGCGGCCCTTGATCGCCTCGCGTGCGAGATTTCCGAGCGGGCCGGCAATGCGCGCGAAATCGTTGACTACCTTCCAGTCTTCCTTGCTCGCATTCGCGGGTGAGTTTTTCACGCGAGCGATTGCGTTGCGGACGTCTTGCTCGGATTGGGCCACTTCATTCTCTCCTTTTCGCAGTCCATTTCGATGAGTCTCGACGTATCGGTCAGAGCCCGCGCCTACGGTAGGGTCGGGCATCGACCGGGATTCCGATGCAAAGCTCATATGTCCTCGATGAACCGCACGCCTCGGCGCTTGGCCTCGATATGCCTTTCGTGAGTGCACGGCTCCGGGTTCGCCATGGAAGGCACCGCCAGCAACAGTGGCCAAATGAACGCACGGGGCATGATCGAGATTGCGATGTTGAAAGGATTCGCGTCCACGAACATGCGAACCCGAAGGCCATGTCGCTTCTGGTAGTTGTTATTGGCAACAACGACTCCTACCAGCAGATACGTGACCATGAAGATGAATACGGCAAACATTCCTTCACCGTCCTCGCGTGATGAGTTTTATCGAGTCCCACAGAGTCGCGCCGACCGATCTGCGACCCGCAGGTCCCTGAAACAGGGCGACGGATGCTGCCGCCTCGATTGCGCACATGCGCCCATGGTCGCTGTTGCGCTGGGCCGATGTCTGTCGGGTGTTGACCCGACAGACATCGGTTTGACGCCGGCGCAACGTGATCGGGGGAGCTCACCGCCGCCGCGCGCGAACCTGAACCCAGATCTGGTCGTCGGTGTCGAGCACCATGAGATCGCTGATCTTGCCGAGAGCGTCGAGCTGTCGGCGTGCTTTGGCGGGCTGGTCGCCGACGATGCTCACTATGACATCGAATTCGTTCGCCGAGACCACCAGTCGGGCAGTGGACGTGCTGGTGGACAAGACAATTCGGGGGCAGGCCACGAGATGGTGATCGGCGGCGACGTCAGGGAGCCCGGGGGCGACAGCGATATCGACGGTGACGCCCCGGTACTCGGCGGACTCGATATCGGTGTGAAGTTGGCGCAGCACAGGATGGTCGAGGACATCGGCCAGGACGAACAGCCGACGCAACCGGGATGCTTCCACGAGGCACGTAGCCTGCACGGCAGGGTCTTTCGGTGAGACTCTCCGGGCGGCGAAGCCCCGCAAGAGCGGTGTCACCCGCGCCATGATCTCTTCGTTGCGCCGCTGAAATCGGCGGGTCAATGCTAGATGGACGGCTTGTCGACGTGTGAGTTCGGCGTGTTCGTCTGCGAGGGCCTGGGCAGCCGTCGTTGCCCGCCGGATCGAGGTGAGGAATGTGATCGCGAGTGCCTGCATCACCGCGACGCTCGCCACGAGATAGGTGAGCCTGATCAGGTTTTCGCCGGTGGGGCTGTGCAACAGCAGTATGGTCCCCGAGACGAGCCAGGATAGGCCCAGCGTGCCGTAGAGGACCGCCGGGCGAGCACGAACCATCAGCGCGACGACCGTCCACCCGATATCGGCCAGTGCCCAGTTCACGCCACCGAATACATCGCCGGCGGGAAGAATCAGTATCTGGATCGGCGCGATGGCAATCACCACCGCGACAGCGAATCCTGACCACGGGATTCTCCATCGGATATTCAGTCCGGCGACGCACCCGCAGACCAGATGCCCGATGACCAACGCCAGTTGTGTGGGGAGGTGCGGCGGATGGGCAAACGGCATTCGCGCGATCGCGGTGATTGTGAGGGTGATCGAGATGGCGACCAGACCATACCCGTAGCTGGTGCGAAGTCGGACGATCTTTTGGGCTGTGCGCGATGGATCCGTTGCTGGGATCTGGCATGGTGCTGCCGCCGGCCAGGTCAGTGTGACGTTGGTACCAGCGGCCGAGGAGTCGAGGGTTGCATCGCCGCCGATGTCGCGCATGCGCGCGATGATCGACTGCCGGACGCCGTGACGTCCGTGGGCGCCGTCGGAGGATGCGGTGAGCCCAGTCCCGTTGTCGGTGATGGCGAGTCGCCCCGATTCGACGGTGACGGTGACCGCGGTCGCATTGGCGTGGCGTTCCACGTTGGTCAGCGCTTCTCGTGTCGCCGCAGTCAGCGCGTGGGCCGTGCGGTGGTCGACGAGTACCGGTGCACCGAGAAGGGATACGGGTAGTGCTGATTCGGCGCAGATCGGTGCCAGCGCATCGGTGAGTTCGACATCGGTGTGATTGTCGGGCGCGGGACTGCGGGCCAGAGCGGCCAGGTCGCGCTCGGCTTGGCGAGCCAGCCGGTCGGTGTCGGACGCCGCATCGTGACCGACCATCAGCAGGGTCGCGGTGGCGGTGTCGTGCAGGAGCCGGCGTTGCTCGCAGTCATAGCTGTAGAGCTCGTCGGCCACCGCCGCCGCGAGTTGCGCGTCGTGAAGGCGGTCTTCCTCGTCATCGACGGTATGGGCGACTCGAATCATCAAGCGGCGCAAGATAACCGCCAACGCCCACTGAACGGCGAGAAAATAGATCGAGAGCACCGAGAACGGGTGGGCCAGGCCATCGAGGGTGTAGCCGAGCAGGCAAGCGAGACCGGTGGCGATGAGCGTGGCCGCACCGGCGGCTCCGATGATGCCGATCCCCGTTGATACCGCGGATTGTCCGGCGACGATCTGCGCGGCATTCGGGGTGTTCGGGTCCGACAGTTCGGAACTGGCGACGACGAACGGGGTGCACACCAGGTAGGCGAGGACCGCGATGACGTCAGCGAGAACCCAGGCCGATCCGCGGCGCCGGGTCCAGAGCCGAAACGCTGACCAACTCCCGAAACCGGTGTTGAGCAGCAATCCCACCGGAGTGTGCTCCGGCTGCAGCGGGTAGATGACCGCAGCCAAGAGAAACGGTAGATGGCGCAGCAGCAGCGCGGACAGCGCGATCTCATCGGTGAGGCGGGTCGTCATCAGCTGCGGTTCGACCGCGCCACCCGCGGAACCGGTCATGGCAATTCGTCGGGACTCACGATTCCGTCCTGGATGGCCCGTGTCACAAGCGCGGCCTTGGTACGTGCGGGCCGGCCGACCGCCGCGTATTTGGCGCGAACGCGGGCGATGTAGGTTTCGACGGCACTCTCGGAAAGGTATAGCTGTTTGGCGACAAGGGATTTCGATCCCGACTGGAACCAGAGCAGAAGAACCTGCTGCTCGCGTGTGGACAGTCGCGGACGCACCGGCATCGACACCGACGACATCGCGTTGGCCATCGTCAAAGTCATATGCAGTTCCGCGCCGGCCGCAGCACGGACCGCTTTCAGAAGTGGTTCGCGTCCCTCGGTTTTCGCCACATAGCTCGCAACCCCTGCCTCCAGGCAGTTGCCGACCAGCCGCGCGTCGGTGTACTGGCTATAGATCACGACTCGATGCCCCCGATCACATAGGTCCGTCACCGAACGCAGGTGGGGCGCGCCGGTGCCGAACTGCAGGTCCAGGATGACCACATCGACCGAGCCCGCGTCATCGGTGAACTCCGCCGGCGATTGATATTCACCGACGACGCGGATGGGTGGATCGGCCACGGCGCACCAACTGGAGATGCCCTCGTGGATTACGTCATGGTCGTCAATGAGAGCGACCCGGATGATTGAGTTCAACTCTGCTGGCACAGCCTTCCTCCACCGACGGTGCGACAGTATGGCATTGAACATCGCTGTGCTGGCGTAATGGAATATTCGCCGGGCTCGCCTGGCATCGCGACCGACGATGGCGCCCATTGGTCAGACCCGCGAATCCAGTTTCCCGAACCGGATTCGCTACAGGCCCACATCCACCTGCAGGCCCAGCTGTTCCATGACGCGGTTCGCCGCATCCCGGACCGGACCACGCTGGGTCGCGACCTTGCCGTCCGCCGAGATGATGGTATTGAGCCAGATCGACGCGCCCCGACGCCAATCGATCTCCGTGGCGAGGCGCTTGTACTGTTCCAGCCGCCAGTCGAGATCCGGGCTCTTGCGGATCTCGTAGGCGACCCGGCCGATAACGACGAGTCCGGTCGCGGTCAGGTTGATGTACTTCTGCCGGAAGTCTGCGACCTGGTTTGCGGGTCCGCCGCTGGTGGGCAGCTCACAGATCTCGCGCCAAGGATCCATGTGCTCGGAGAGAATATCGACGAGAGTTACTGCGTCCGCGACAAATTCGTCGCGTGCCGTCTTGTCATTGATCAGCTGTGCGCTCTGCTTGGCGACCGACTCCTCACTGAGGGCGTAGTCGCTGAACAGCAGTTCCTTGACGAACTGGCGAACCTGGTTGAGCAGGAACACCGCCTGCGAGGCCTTGGGCAGCTTGCTGGAGGTGGCGTCGACCCGGCCGCGGAACAGCCGGGTCCGGTCGACGAGATCAGCGAGGACGCCGTTGATGGGTTCGCGGGTGTTGTACACCGCGAGCAGGCTCGCCGGAATCTGCTTGGTCTGTGCGGCATCCGCGAAATCCTGATGAATCCGCTTGAGATCGTCCTCGACGACGATGAGCACCGCGAGACTGTCGTCCTCGAAACCGATCTCCAGGTCGAGCAGACCGGGGATAGCGCTGCGGCCGGTGCCGTGCCCCTTGATCGCGGTGATGCGGTGCTGGCCGTCGGTGACATAGAACCGCACGCTGTCGCCGACGACCATGAAACCGAGGCGATTCTTGAAGTTGCCCCGGGGTACGTGCAGTGCCGGCAGCTGGCGGGCGTTCAAGGTGACCGGCGGGAGGATGTAGTTGCCCCGGTTCTCGCGGACGTAGTGGTTGATGCTCTTGACGTGGTCGGTCATCAGCGGGCGGTTCGTCGTATTCGCGGGATCACCACCCTTGTCGGCGGATTCGGCGACCACCTGACGGGTGAGGAACGAATACGGGAAGGAGGTCGAGATCATTGTCCGAGCGCCCTGCTGGAAGACGGTGCACGGGAAGACGCGAGCGCCGGCCGCGGCGGCATCGGCAGATGCGGCCGCCAGTGCGTGATCGAGGCCATCGTGCTCCATCAGTCCCATAGGGTTGCCGGTCATCGAGAGTCCTTTCGTTCGGGAGTAATTGGGTGCACCGGTCCGGGCCGGCGTGGGTTGTTCAGTCGGGGTCCGGTTCCAGCCGTTCGCTCGGCAGCACGCCGACGATCAGGTCTCCGGTTGAATTGCGGTAGCGGACTATTGCGAACCATCGACGGTCCGGCGTCTCGCGCCAGCGCACGATGCTCCCGTACCGCATGCCCTCGTGGGTAGCGATCGTGCAGTCCCGTAGCAAGGATTCGTCGGTCCGACTGCGGTCGCACGCGGGGCAGGCGAGCGGTGTTGCGCGAGAACATACTTTCTTGTACTGGCGAGGTTCGATGGCTGGGCTGCCGCCGCAACGGTGAGCCAGGGCGCGGTCGACTGCGAGAACATCGCAGTCCCGAGCGGAATGGTGTACAGCGACGGCGGGAGAGCCCGGGGCTACCAGTACCCACACCACCTCGTCGGGAGAGATCGGATTGGCTTGTGTGGGCCGGTAGTTTCCGGGGTCGCGTCTCGAATAGCCCCACCGTCCCGACACATACGGGCCCCAATCCTCGGGAGGTCTCCAACCCGGACCTGATACGTCTGCCCAATGATCCATCGGGTGCGCCTCACATGAAATGTCAAGGTGTGCAAGAGTTGCTGGCAGACTGAATGAATCTGCCTGCGTTGCAGCACGTTCTGAACAGCTCTATCGATGGTCGTGAGCCGAATTCGCCAGTGCCTCGGATGAGTGATTTCGCTGCGGCTTTGCCGCTACCGCAGCGACACCGTCGCGCCGCCAGAGAACATCGAGTCGTGCAGGACGATGTGGTCCGGGGTGGAGTCGGCGGGGAGGTCGTAGACCACCTGGGCCGTAATGGAATTGCCCGGGTTGAGGTTGGCGTAGAGGCTGGTGTCGGACTGGAGGTTCATCGCGGCTGCGGCGTCGTTGGAGAACTTGCGGTTCTGGGCGTCGTAGACGTCCTGGTCGGAGGGGGAGAAGCCGTAGGGAACCTTGCCGATGTTGCGGACGGTGAGGGAGATGATGGTGTAGCTGCCCTGGGCGGTTTTGCGGAGGTAGGGGTTGGTGCCGACTTGCTTGATGCCGGTTTGGATGTCGGTGACGACGAACTCGAACTTGCCGTCGCGGACCGGAGCGTTGAGGCCGGGGGCGGGCGGCTTTTCGGTGGTGGGGGCGGGTGCGCCCGCGGCGGGGGCCGGGGCGTTGCCCGCCGGGGTGGGGGAGGCCGTCGCCGAAGTCGCCAGGGGCTGAGCGGTTTTGGTGCTCTTGCTGCCGAGTGCGCTGCCGACGCCGCAGAGGACGACGATGCCGGCCAAGACCAGCAGAATGATCTTGAGGGCGTTCGACTTCTTGGGCGGAATCGGGACGGGGTACTGGGGCGGGAACTGGCCCTGCGGGTACTGCGGAGGGACGTTGCCCTGGGGGTAGGGCGGCGGTGGGGGCTGGTATGTCATTGGCGTTCCTGGTGTCTCGCTGGTGCGGGTTTGGCGGGACAGGTGGCTGAAGACTGTCCCGTCGAGAAGTCGGATATTGGGCGGCTACTGCGAGGCGAACGAGTCGCCTCGCTACGCAGGGCCGGTTACTCGAGGGTCCAGGCGCAACCCTGGACGGTGATGACGTCGCCGGCCTTGAGGCGCACGTAGGACGCGCCGGAGTAGGCCTGGATATCGGTGGCCTCGGAGTCCTTGGCCCCCTTGTAGGGCAGCCAGGTGATGAAGCAGGCCCCGTAGTCCTGGTCACGGGGACCGGGCGTGGAGTACGTGCCGGGCGCGACATCCTGCCCGACCACCTGCATGCCCTCATGGAGCCGGGTGGCGGGGTCGGCGTTGGCGGTACCGGTGGTGGCGAGGACGGTGCAGGTCGCGGCGATAGCGGTTGCGGCGAGAGTGGCGATGAAGTTGTGGCGCATGGTGTTTCAGTTCCTTCGTGTGATTTCGGGTGACGAGGGTCAGAGCTTGTCCTGCGGGCAGTACGCGCTGATGGCGGCGTCGAGGAAGGTGTAGGGGTACTTCAAGGTGTTGCGGGCCTTCTCGGCGAGCACGATCTGGTTGTGCGCGGAGTTGCCGTAGGCATCGAGCCACTGGCACTGGGACTGTGCGAGGCCGATTGCCGCATCCTGGACGGCACAGGTGTGCTCGTTCTCGTGGGAGGCGCGCAGGAAGCGCAGGTCGGCGGCGCTGCGGGGGCCGCAGCCGGGGCTCGAGGAGCCGTTGGAGGAGCCGCTTGCGGAGCCGGTGTCGGGAGCGGCCAGGGCGGCGGGCGCTGCGGCGGAGAGGGCGACGGCGGTGGCGCTTGCGGCGAGCAAGGTCGAGAGGGTGCGCATGATTCCTTCGTGAAACGGGGTTGATGGGGGATCGCGACGCCCGACGGGCGTGCGGGGTCGCCGCGGCCGGGAGCGCCGGCCCCGGGACGTGAGATCGCGATTCAGCTGCGGCGGAGTCGCCGTACGAGGCGGCGCAGCATGGCGCGCAGCATGTTTCGAGGCTTGGTGGGAGCCGGAGCCGGGTTCCGCTGTGTGGCAGCAGCGTTCGCCTTTGTGGTCGCCTCGGCCTGTCGGCGGGCCGCCTCAGCACGCTTGATCGGTACCGTGCGTGCGGCCACCTCGGCAGGTGATGGCACGGTGCGCGGAGGCAGAGCACCGAGCGCTGGCGCCGCGTTCGGTAGCGGCATTGCTGATTGCGGTGCGCGCGGCTCCGCAGGTGAGGGCGACGCCTCGGCAGGCACGGCAAGCGCCTGCACCACGGTCTCGAGCGGCGTACGCGGCGTGACCTCGGGCGATGCAGTCATCGCGATCTCGGGCCGTTCCGTTGTCACGGACCCAGGCGGTGCGGTTATCGCTGGCATGGGCGTTGCGGCGTGTTCGGGCGCGAGCAGTTCCGCCAGCTGTGCCTCGATAGGCGCGGAAGCGGTCCGCATAGCTACCTCGGCCGGTGTCGGGACGGCGGCACTGTCGGCCGCGATGCTGCTCAGATCCAGTGGCTCCCTGGTGATTTCCGACGCTGGGACATAGTCCGCGAGCGGGAATACCCGGTAGTGCGAAGCCGCGGTCGAGAATGCGACGGCCACGTAGTCCCCGTGCTCCGTGGTCGTCCAGCTGGTGAGGTGCCAGCCGTCGCACGCGGTGCAGCGGTAGGAGTTCTTTTCCCGCCGTGCCGGATTGGTGCGGTCCAAGGTTGCCAGGGCGAGATCGGCCTCGCGCTGGGTGGCGTAGCGGATCTTGCCGCAGTCGGCGCAGCGGGGGATCGCGGTGTAGTCGGGCTGAACGTTGTGAGTGCCGGCAACTCGGAGGGATAGCTCGCGGCCGTGGGTCCGGGTCACTCGGCGGTGAGAGCGGTTGCGGAGATGGCGTTGCCGAGTCATGTCTTCCTCCCCGATCGGCGAGCGGTGGTTTCACCGAGCTCGATGTCTGTGCGATGCAAAACACTAAAATGACGTGAAAGCATTGTCAACCAGAATCCCAAGATTGATTTTTGCTCATCGGTCGACCAGGGTGGAGGAAGGTACACGAGAGGAGGGGCATGCCGAAGCCCGTGTCAACAGTCAGTGCTGCGGAGATCTCCCGGCTGGCGGGCGTCACCCGCGCCACCGTCAGCAACTGGCGTCGACGGCACGCCGACTTTCCAAAGTCCATCGCGGGCACTGAGGCTCGTCCGGAGTTCGACCTGCACGAGGTCCAGCAATGGCTGGCCGACCATCGGCTCGGCTCCGAAACGTCGGCGGTGAACGAGCTGCGCGCGTTTGCCCGCGCACGCACCACACCCGACGCGGCCATGCGTGTGCTGGAAGCACTGAGTCCTACCGGGGCAGGCTGGGCAGCCCCCGATCTCACGGAGGACTTCGCTGACGAGGCGGTGGATGTCTTCGAGCGCGCGGCGGACACGGAAGGCGCCCGAACGGCCATCGACATCCTGGGAGAGCGAGCGCTCGAGGACACCACGGCGACCGGCCTGTATGTAACCCCGCCGCGGGTGGCGGAATTGCTGGCAGCACTGGCGAATTCCCCAGGAGCGGGTGCCGCGCACGTCGTACTGGATCCGGCTTGCGGCAGTGGCTCGGTACTGCTCGCGGCCGCCCAGGCGGGTGCGAGTGAGCTGTACGGGCAGGACACCCTGCCGGTGCAGGTGCAGCGCACCCGGCTGCTACTGGAGGCAGAAGCCAGCGCGCGGCCGGTAGTGCGAGCGGGCGACAGCCTCACCGCCGACGCCTTTCCCGACCTGCGCGCCGATGCCGTGTTGTGCAATCCGCCGTACGGTCAACGTGACTGGGGATCAGCGGAGCTGGCCTTCGACCCGCGATGGGATTATGGTCTGCCCCCTCGGGCGGAGTCGGAGCTCGCCTGGGTTCAGCATGCGCTCGCGCACCTACGTCCGGACGGGACCGCCGTCCTATTGCTCCCGCCCGCTGTGGCGACGCGTGGATCCGGCCGCAAGATCCGTGCCAACCTGGTGCGCACCGGCGCCTTGCGCGCCGTGATCGGCCTGGCTCCGGGTGCCGCCCAGCCTTGGCATGTGGGCCTGCAGATCTGGATCCTGCGTCGCCCGCAACCGGGGGCGCCGGTGCCGGATTCGGTGTTGTTCGTCGACACCACCGGCCTTCCCTCGAGCACGGATGGTGAGGACCGTGCGCTCGGCGACGCAGTGCTCAGGGCCTGGCGAGCCTTCGACGGCCCGAGGCCAGAGGATGCGACCGAATCGGGTTTGGCTGTGCCGGTCCGACTGGTGGATGTGCTGACCGAAGAGGTCGACCTCACGCCCGCCAGATATATGAGATCCTCGCTGGACGCGGACACCGTCTCCGATGAGGTCGAGGAGGCGATTCGCCGACTCGATAGCACGGCGTCGGAATTGTCCTCGGTTACAGGCGACTTGGGTGGATGGTCGGCCTCGCCAGGCAAGTCGTGGCGCTATATGACCATTGCCGACCTGTCGAATCACGGTCAGCTGGAATGGATTCGGTCCGAGCCGCCGAGCGCGGAACCTGCAGTGCCGGACGATCAGCGCCGTATTCTCACTGCTCCGGACATCGCAACCGGCGTCCCAGCCTCGGGTGCCGCAGCGTCCTCCGCACCGGCGACCAACATTGATGTCGAAATCGGCGACGTCCTGATTCCAACCGTGCGGAGCGACCGCACCGGCGGGCGCAGCGCCCGGGTGGCAACCGCGGAGGATGCTGGGTCGATCCGCGGCCCGCACATCCACACCTTGCGAGTTGATCCGGACCGGCTCGATCCCTGGTTCCTCGCCGGATTCCTGACCGGCGCCGAGAATGTCTCGGCGACACGGACATCCACCGTTCGTTTCGATCCGTCCCGGCTGCGCATCCCGGTGCTGGGACTGGCCGAGCAGCAACGCTACGGCGAGATGTTCCGGCTACTGTTCCTGCTGCGCACCGCCGCGCGGCGTGCTGCCTACGCTGCTGAGAACGTCGCGGAACTCGTGACCACGGGACTCACCGCCGGCGCGCTGGTTCCCGAAGACAGCGAAGACCGACAATAAGTGCCATTTGTCGTGCGCACCGGGTCGTCCGGGCTATCGCGCTGCTAGGGTTGCTCCCGGTCGGAGAGTTGATGTGGGTGGTGGGAGAGCAGGGGTCATGATGCGTGATGCCGTGGGGCAGCAGCACGGCGTTGTCGACCGGGGCGAAGCCGAGGACGCACCCGAGATAGCCCGCCGCCCGCACCCGTTCGACGAATACGCCACATGCTGCTCGGCGCTACTCGCGCAAGCAGAGTGGAAGCCACCGGCTTTGGAGCCCGACCCCTGTTCGCACCCGTCGATCCCCCTCGAGGATCTCGTCGAAGCGGGCGCGATCATTGTCCGCGAGGCCCCACCGACCGTCGGCGCCACCGGTGGTGACACTCCGATGTTGTCCGCCAAGGATGTTCGTCTCGGTCGCGCGCCATCCCGCTGTGGCGATGCCACCGCGCCGGGAGCGATCATCATCCGCGCCGGTGACGTCGCGGTGGCGATCAGCACCGAGCCAGCGGTCCGGGTCTGCGCCGATGACGGTGTGCTGCTCGGGCCGGGCATCCGCCTTGTGCGCGCCGACGCCGGCGTCATCGATCCGCGTTTCCTGGCCGGGATCCTGCGCGCGGCAGTCGAAGCGGCCGACGGGAACCACATCGACATCTACGAAGTCGCCCTTCCGCGCATCCCGCTGGCCGAGCAACATCGATACGGCAAGGCATTCGAGCAGTTGACCGCTCTCGAGTCCGCCTTGCAGAGGCAGCGGGCGAATATCGGACAATTGCTGCGAACCGGATTCGGTGGGCTGGCTCAGGGCAAGCTTCGTCCCGTAGTCGGCGACAAGTAGGTTGGCGTGTCGGCTTGTCAGGAGTCACGGTGGTAGGAACAGTACAACCGCAGGTTGTGGGCGGCCGGTACGAGCTGCTCGACGAGATCGGCGCGGGTGGCATGGGGCAGGTCTACGAGGGGTTCGACCGGCACCTCAAGCGACGCATCGCGGTGAAGTTCACCCACCCGAGCCTCGACCACGATCCTGACTGGGACAAGCGCTTTTTCCGCGAAGCGGAGCTGATGGCCAGGTTCAATCACCCAGGGCTACCCGTGATTCACGATGCCGGGACCGGCTCGCCGACCCAGGGGGGGACCGAACGTCCCTATCTCGTCATGGAATTCATCGAGGGCAAGACCCTCGACAAGCTGCTGGCCGAACGTGGACCACAACCGGTCGGAGTCGTCGCCAACCTGGGTGGGCAGGCTGCGGCGGTGCTCGCGGCGGCACACCGCAACCGCATCTTTCACCGGGACCTGAAGCCGTCCAACCTGATGCTGTGCGCCGACGGCACAGTGAAGGTGCTGGATTTCGGTCTCGCGGTCGCACCCGACTCGGATATGACCCGCTACACCATGACCGGTCATACCCTCGGTACCCCGGCGTTCATGGCTCCCGAGCAGGTCGAGGGCGGTGAGGTGGTGCCACAGACCGACCTCTACGCACTGGGACTCGTCCTTCACGAGCTACTCACCGGCGACCGGGTTATGACGGGCAGTTCGCCGTATGCGGTGTGGCAGAACCAGGTTCAACTGCAACCGCTCGATATCCGGCACGAGCGCCCCGAAGTACCGGTCGAGATGGCCCGGCTGATCATGAGCATGCTGGCCAAGTCGCCGGACCGGCGGCCCGACGACGCCGCGTCGGTGCACGCGGTGCTGGTGCGGTACGCGACCGATCTCGGTGAGCTACCCGAGGTCAACGACAATCACAGCCCCGCACGAATGTACGCACTCGCCGTCGGCTCGATGGTTTCCGCGCGCACGGCCATGACCCTCGTCGCTCCCACGCACCAGCTGCCCAAACCCGAGGCGCCCCAGCCCCTCATCGCCCCGGTCGGCGATTTCAGCCGGGCCGACCTGCAGCGGGCCGTGCGCCGGGCACGCGATTTCGCCGACGAATCCCGCTACGACCCGGCGATCCACGAGTTGCAGACCGTGATGGAAGCGGCTGTCCCGCTGCTGGGTTCGCGCGACGCGGATGTGGTCGAGGCCCGGGTGAAACTGGCCGATCTGCGTTTCGAGAGCGGCGACTACTCGTCGGCCGCCGACATGTACCGCGCGCTGATCGACGATCTGACCGCCGAGCGCGGCCCCTATGACGACCAGGTCATGTACTGCCAACGGCAGCTCGCCACCTGTCATGTGCAGCTCGGCGACACCCGCAATGCCCTGACCCGATTGAAGCGGCTGCACAGCCAAATGGCGGTCCGTTACGGCGAACAGGATCGTCGGGTGATCGAGCTCGCCGGGCAGATAAGCGACATAAAGCCGTAGCGCAGTGAATTCGGTAGTTCCGGACCGAGCGGACATGCCGAGTAGCGGATGCGCGGCGACCGTCGATAGCTTGCCGTGGCCGCGATTTCAGGGAAGTTGATGGAGGAGTAGGTGCCGAGTATGGGAGCGGACCGGACGCCCGTCATGAACGATCTCGCCGATCGCGGCGCGCGATTGTTCGAATATCTGGCGAAAGCCCAGACGCTGCGCATGTCCCGCATTCAGGACATTGCCGCGTATCAGCGGGACGGCGAGGTCATCTGGGTTGCCGACCTGCCCGAACATCCGGCCGTCAGCTATCAGCAGGCCGATCCGGGCAAGCCGTTTCTCATGGTGCAGAAGGTGACGATCGGTTCCGCGCCGGAACCGGATTCGCAACTGGGCCGCTGGCTCGACAAAGCATGGGACAACCCGGAACGTGAGCCGGGATTGCGCCTCACCCGGAATGGTGAAGCGGGCGAGGTGCTTCGGCTCGATGACCATCCGGAGATTCGCAAGGCATTCGGAGAATGGTTGCCGCGCTGGCAGGAATGGGCGCGGGAGGCGCTGCCGAAAGTGGCTGTGCGGCGTCTCTATCAGACCATGTACGAGATGTACACCCGCTACGGCGGGGCCACCGAAACCCTCGAAGCCGTTCTCGCCCTGGGCTTTCTGACGTGGCGTAACAGCGAGGTCGGTCTCGTGCGCCGCCATGTGCTCACCATGCCGGTGGTACTGGGGTTCGATTCCGACTACGGTGCGATCTCGGCGTCGATCGATCCGGGCGTCACGGGATACACCGCAGAGTTGCAGGAGATTCTCGACCCGTCGCAGATGTCGGCCGCGGGCGATCTGCAGCGTGCCGAGACCGAGGCGCGGGACGGTCAGATCGACCCCTTCGATCGGGAGAACGTCGGCGCGCTGGTGCGCATGTTCATCAACTGCATCAACCCGGACGCGGTGTACGCCGATGACATTCGACCTGGAGATCCAGTGGCGCATCCGACGGCCGGTTATGCACCGGCCGTCATCCTCCGCAAACGTGGCAATCGGGGCATGGTGACCGCACTGCGCACCATCGCGGAGACTATTCGCGCCACCGGTGAACTGCCCTCGGGCATCCACAATCTGGTCGACCCGAACTTCGAGCCCGTGCCGGCGCCCACCGCGGGCGATGGTGCGATCGTCCGCGACGGCTCGGATCAGTTTCTGCCCTTGCAGCTCAACGATGTTCAGCTGCGGATCCTCGAGCATGTGGACAAGCACGCGCACACACTGGTGCAGGGTCCGCCGGGAACCGGTAAGACCCACACCGCGGCGGCCCTCATCACGCACCTGCTCGCACAGGGCAAGCGGGTCCTGATCACCGCGCACACCGACCGCGCGCTGCACGAGGTGCGCGCCAAACTGCCCGAGCAGATCAAACCGCTGTCCGTCGCGGTGGTCGGCGACTCGCGGCGCGAACTCGAGGACCTCAAGGCCTCGGTCAATCGCATCTCACACGCCGCCGACGAGCATGATCCGGCGGCTGGTGCGGCCGCGGTCGCTGCCAACGACCAGGCGATCGCGCTGGCACGGGAGCAGCGGGCGGCAATCCAGCAGGAACTGCTGACGCTGCGTGAGCGCGATGTCACCACGCACTCGGTCGGGGGCTATACGGGAACCATCGCCGATATCGCACTGCGTTGGCGCGAGGCACGATCGGAGTTCGGCTGGCTTTCCGAGCTGGTAGTCGACGAGGTCGAGCAGGATTGCCCGATTGCCGGCGAGCTCGTCACCGAATGGCGAACGTTGTTGCTGGACAACAGTCTCGACGATCCGGAAGTCGCCGCACCCGACATCGTCGCAGCCACGGCGCTGCCGCCGGCGGATCTGTTCGGCCAATGGTGTGCGGCCGAACAGCAAGCGGCGCAATACCGCCACGGCTACGCGCACTACGACGCCGACCCGGCCGCCGCGCGGATCGCCGGGCTGTCCGGCGACGAACGCCGCCGGGTGTGCGCACTGCTCGACGAGCTCACCGACCGGTTACGGCACCTGAGCCACCGGACCGAACCCTGGACCGCCACCGCCCTCGCCGATATACACAGCGGACGTGACTTCGAATGGCGTTCCCGAGCCGCGGCCGTCGCGGATCTGCTCACGCAGGCCGACGCGGTGGTGGCCGCGCTCGGCTACGCGACCGTCCAGGTGACCGTCGATGACCCGGCGACGCTGCTCGGCCTTGCCGAAAACCTGAAGTCGCACATCGAAACCCATGGCGCACTGAAACTCCATCCAGACGGCCGCCCGAAGACCGGGCTGACTGCGCCTCGCGTGGTCAAACTCTCCGAGCCGCTGTTCGAACAGGTCCGGATCGACGGTCGCATCCCCGTCACCGTCGAACAGCTCACCCATTTCCTGAACGCACAACTTGGCCGGCGACTCCTCGAGCAGCTCGACCTGGCCTGGCCTGGTGGCGGGCAGGCTACCGCGCCGGGTGTGCTGCGCGACCGCGTCGCCCGGCATCGTGCGGCATTCACGGTGCTGGCACAGGTGCTGGATTACGCTGGCAGGCTCGATCACACCGCGACCTGCCTGCGGGATCTCGCACTGCCCGTACCGGATTGGGCCGACCCGATCGGCGTGCGCGGCGCGCGGGAAGCATTCGACGCGGTGGACGCGCGGGAGGTGCTCGACCGCGCGGTCGTGCCACTCGACGAGCTGACTCGTCGGCTGGACGCGCTGCGCGAGGATCCCCGGGTCACCGTGACCGTGGATCAGCTCGCTGTCGCCGCCCACGACCGGGACACGGCAGCCTACCGTCAGGCCCACGACCGGCTGGCCGAGCTGAATCAATTGCGCCGCAGGCTCGCTCGCAGGCACGAGATCGATGCGGACCTGACCGCCCTGCCACTGCTGCGCGACGCGATCACTGCCGATCCCGTGGACCCGGACTGGGATGCCCGGCTCGCCGGCTTCGAGATGGCCTGGCGCTGGGCCACGGTCGGGCGCTGGTTGACTACCAACAATGTCGGCGGAGTCAACGAATTGTGCCGCAGCCTGGACAATGTCGAGGCCGAGCTACGTGAGCTGGCGGCCGCGCGTGCGGCCACCACCGCGTGGGATCTGGCGGTCGGGCGGCTGACCAATCGCGCCCGGGCGGACCTGCGGCATTACGCGCAACTTGTGAAGAGGCTCGGCCGCGGCACCGGCAAGTACGCCGACCGCGATCGGGCCGATATTCAGCGGGCGCTGGGCAACTGCCGTGCCGCGGTGCCGGTGTGGATCATGCCGATCTACCGTGTGGTCGAACAGTTTTCGGTCACCGCCGACATGTTCGACGTGGTGGTGGTCGATGAGGCCTCACAGGCCGGGGCGGAGGCGGTGTTCCTGCAATACCTCGCCCCGCGCATCGTCGTGATCGGCGATGACAAGCAGGTGTCGCCCTCGGCGGTCGGCGTCGACGCGGGCGAGCTGGAACGGCTGGCCAAGCAGTACCTCTACGACGACACTTACATATCCTCGTGGCACAACCCCAAGCACAGCTTGTTCGACGACGCCTCCATGCGATACCCGACGAAGCTCACCTTGATCGAGCACCGCCGCTGTGTGCCCGAGATCATCGGATTCTCGAACAAGATCGCCTACGAGGATGAGGGTGTGCCGCTCTTGCCGGTGCGCCGCTACGGTAGCGATCGGCTCGACCCGATTCGCACCGTGCACGTGGCCGACGGCCATGAGGTGTCCAGCCAGGTCAATCCGGCCGAGGCCGATCGGATCGTCGAGCAGATCGAGAACTGCCTCGCCGATGCGCGCTACGACGGCAAATCCTTCGGCGTCATCTCGCTGCTGGGTACCTCGCAGGCCAAGCACATTACGCAGAAACTCGTGGCGCGCATCGGCCCGGAGGAGATGCAGCGACGCGAGCTGCACTGCGGCGACGCGGCCGACTTCCAGGGTGCGGAACGCGACGTGATCTTTCTGTCGCTGGTGGCCGCGCCCGGCCCGGACCGGCGGCTGGCGGCGCAGACCACCGACAGCGCCGCGCAGCGCTACAACGTCGCTGTGTCGCGTGCCCGTGACCAGCTGTGGCTGTACCACTCTGTGACTGCAGAGCATTTGCACAACAGCGCAGACCTCCGGCTGCGGCTGCTCGAATACTGCCAGGGCATCGAAGCCCGCACCCACGTGGACGCCGAACCGCCGCAACGGTTTTCCGACGATTACCTCGTCGAGCCGTTCGAGTATCTGTTCGAGCAGCAGGTCTACAACCGCATCGTCGACCGCGGTTACCGAGTCACCCCGCACCACACCGAAACCGGCTACGACATCGATATGGTCGTCACCGGCGGAGGCGGCCAGCTCGCCGTGCATTGCGACGGCGATCATTGGAACGGTCCCGACCAGTATCGGGAGGATCTTGCCAGGCAACGCGATCTGGAACGGTGCGGCTGGCCGTTTCATCGAATCCGCTTGGCGGACTTCATCGTCGACCCGGATGCCTGTTTGGAAGAGCTCTGGTTGCTGCTGGAAGACCAGGGGATCTATCCGATAGGCGAGGAGGAACAGCGTCGCCTGGCCAAATTGCTGGCCGCCGCCGGTCCGGAGCCGGTCGAACCGGCAAGTCCCGAACTGCGAGAACGAGTGTCGCTGGTACCGGTCGAATCAGTGTGGACGACGGAGGAACTTGTCGATTCACGTCTGACGGTGTGGTTGGGAAGTAAGGAGGAGGCCGACCAGTCGGTGGGCGATGATCCGGCTCCTTCCGGACTCCATCGTGAGGCATCCACCGGGTATGCAGAACCTCCGAGGACTGGCGAGCTGGACGCGTTCGCTGGCGATTGGACAGTGCCAGAGGCGAGTTCGCTATCGGCCAACCGGCCAGGGGATTGGGGAGACGACGCAGATTCGATCCCCTCCTCGGTAGAAGCACCGGCTACCGGGACGGTGGGAGGCGGTACTGCCGAGGCAGCGCTTCAGATGAGTGAGACCGCCGAGCCGGTAAGTGAATCCGCGGCATCCGCCTCTGCTGGCTCGAGCGGAACCGGCACATATGCGGCAGCCCGTGGTTCGTCGGAGATCGATTCCGCACCGTCGATCGTTGCCGCAGCGCTCGGCAACGTGCCCTTGGCGGCGAATGGCTGGGCCGGTTCGACGGATGAGTTTCCCGAAAGAGCATCGAGAAACGGCGGAGCTGCGGTTCGTAATGGTGAAACCGCGGCGAACGGCCACAACGGTCCGGTTTTGGACGGCAGGATCGACCCGGTTATGGCTGGGCACAACGGATTCGCCGACGACCACGAGCCGGTGGCCGGTCCGGGCGGTCTCGAGTCGACAGCGAACGGTGCAATGCCGGATGGGCGGCGGTTCGTCATCGAATCCTATGTTGCCTTCGCCGAGCAGCTGGAGAGCCCGACCATCGCCGACCATGCCACGATCGTCGGGGACTTCCTGCGCATCGTGGCCGTCGAGGGCCCGGTGACCGCAGCGCGGTTGCGGGCTGCCTACGTGGCCTCGGCGCGGACCCGGGAACGGGACCACGTTCGCAAGAAGCTGGATATCGCGCTGCGCGCGGCGGTCGCCCGGGGAAACCTGGTGGTGGACAACGCGCTCGAGCTGGACGACCCGGCGCTGCTGACCTATCGGCTGCCCGAGCAGCCGGCATCCCGCTGGCGTGGACTGGGTCCCCGCAAGGTCGAGCAGATTCCGCCGCTCGAACTGGCGGAGGTGATGGCTCATCAGGCCGAGCGCCACGGATGGTCCGATCGCGCAACGCTGTTCCGCGCGGTCATCAACGCGGTCGGGCAGACACGATTGACCGACAACACCATTGCCGCGCTCGCATTGGTGGTGCCATTGGCGCGGCGGCTCGGCGCGAACGACTGAATCGAGCTTCTACTAGAGCAAGTCCGCCAGCTCGCGTCCGCGCATGGTGGCCGCGAACCGCAGCAGCTCCGTCCGATTCGGCCCGACCTCGCTCACGGCCCGGGACACCTCGAGGAAGGTGTCGATCGGGTCGTCGGGCGAGGCCGCCCAATTGATGATGGCGCGCATGGTCCGTCGCCAGGTTGCGGTGTCGCCATCCCACGGACGCGACAGGTAATAGAGGGTGTCGGCCTGCCACTCCACGAAGCTGTCGAAGTCTGCCTTCGAGAAGGAGTGGCCCGCATCTTTCCAGTAGCCGGACACGTCGGGCGCGCCCAGAAGCTCGGCCACTCGCTCGCGATATGTGGGCCCGGAAGGCACCGGCCCGGCAGGAGCAGTGGGCTGCGTTGATGGTCCAGACCCTCTGTACGCGTGCGAATCGGACACGACCGGAACCGAATCTGCCGCATCATTCTCGGCGTCGGCCTGGTGTCGCGCTGGGGTGTCGCCGGTAGTGGGTGGACTCACTGCGGAACGACGCGCGGTCGGTTCGGCGGCCCGATCGGCGGACGCGGCATCGGAGATTTCGGCGCCCGATTGGGATTCGAACTCCGCTGCGGGGGCTGTCTTCGCGTTTGTCCGAGTTTCGAACGCCGCCGCAGCGGCACCGGCGGCGTCGGCGGCTGCGGAAGACGAGGCAGCGGAGGTTCCAGCGGCCAGTGCCTCGACCTCGCTGGTCCCGGGAACACCTGTCGTAGCCCCGGTTTCGGTCCGGTGAAGTGGCGGCATGAAGGCAGGTGCACGTGGGTCAGTGGGCGGGGACTTCGGTATTTGTGCTGCGGGTGACTGCGGGGCTTGCCGGTCACTGGAGAGGTACCGCCGCGTCGGCATCTGGGCCATCGCCTCGAGCGGTGTGGGCACGCCGGTGTACACATCGGCTGCGGGTGGGGTCGGCGCCTGTTCCGAGGGAGCACTCGTCGGGTGTTGCGGGCTGCGAGGAACTTCGCGTACCGGTGTGCGAAAGTCGGCAGGGGTCGGATGCGGGATCTGGTGGGGTTCGCCCGGGGCCGTGCCGGATTCGGTAGAAGGCTGGGGTGCGGTTGTAGCCGTGGCCGATTCGAAGGAGTGTCGAGAATCGGTGGCAGCGGCCTGCTGGGCACTCGGGTCGGACAGCCAGGAACGCAGGATCGACGGGAGTCCGGCGGCATCAGTCGTGACGCGTTCCTCGGCAACGGATTCCAGATCACTGAGGAATGCCTCGTGCGCGCCCAGCGCGGGGTCCTCGGGCGTGCCGTAGACGTAGGCCACCACGAAAAGTGCAGCACTGCCAGTAGATTTGGGGCGTACCACCCGGCCCATGCGTTGGATCATCTGCCGTCTGCTGCGACTGGCGGCCAACACCATGCCCAGCTGGGCGTCGGGAATGTCGATGCCCTCATCGAGGACGCGTGGTGCGGCCAGCGCACGGAGTTCCCCACGCCGGAAATCGGCGATGATCCGCTCGCGCTCGGTGGGCTGCAGACCGGACCCGACAAATCCGCACGAAAGGTCCAACTGTTGGAGCGTGGACTGGATATGCCCGGCTGTCGAAGTCCGCTCGGCGAAGAAGATCGATTGGGTAGCACGGAGTTCCGCGATGGGTAGGGCGCTGACCAGATCGAGCTTGCCCTGGCAGTCGGCCAGCACCTCGCGGCGTTCGGCGAAGTACTTCAGGAAGCGCCGCGCCTGGCGGGCCGCCTCACCGGTCTTCTGCTCGGCCAGGCGCTGTGCGAAGGCCATGAATTCACCGAAGGAATCCTCTGGTGCGCCGTACCCGTCGATGAGCACCGATTTGGCCTTACGTGCCGCCTCGTCCGCGCGGTCGTACTTCGCGCGTTCGCGCGGGGTGAAATGGACACCCGCCAGCGCAAGGCGCACAGGTGCGAGAATGCCGTCCGCACGGGCGCGCGCGTAATCGCAGCCGGGTACCAGGCCCCCGAAATAGGGGAGCAGGATCTGCTCCACCGCATTGTCGTTGCGTTCGAGCGTGGCCGTCAGGCCCAGGCGCCATTCATAGTGCTCGGTCAGGGCTTTCGCGTAACTTCCCGCACCGTAACGGTGCACCTCGTCAGCCACCAGCAGCGCGCCGGGCGGCACTTTGAGCGGGGTGCTGGACACCGTCTGTACCGTCGCCACCAGGACATCCCACTGCGCCGGCGGCCGAGCCGGGCCCTTGCCGCCGACCCGGTCGATCCGGTGCCCGGGCAGCGCCGAGCGCAGGCGTTCCAGCCACTGGGTCTGCAGGTCGATACCGGGCACCAGGACCACTGCCTGCCGGCGCTCGTCCAGTGCGGTGGCGGCAGCGTGGATCCCGACCGCGGTCTTGCCCGACCCGGTGACTGCCTCGACGATTCCGCGCCGGTCCCGCCGCGCCCACTCCGCCAGGGCCTCCGACTGCCAGGCGCGTAGGGGCGGCCCGGCATAGCCGGTCCGCGGGGCGGCCGGGGTGGCCTGCTCCGAATCCGGTTGCGGTGTCACCGATCGCGGTGTCTCCGGTTGCGCCCATTGCGTGACCAGTTCGGCGGCTGCCTCACGAACTGCCCAGATCGCGGGCTGCTCAGGACCCAGGATCTCGAAGACATTCGGTTCGCTGTAGAGCAGTTGGGTCACCACGGTGGGAGTGACGTTCGTCAGGCCAAGGCTGACGCTGAGTTGTTGCGCAGACTGGCACGGCGTGCCCAGCAGCGCGACCGCGATCCGGCGCGTCAGGGCTGCTCTCGCAGTGTTCTCGGCGGCGTGCCGCACCGTGATCTCCGCGACCATGTTCACCTTTTCCGTGGCCGGACAACTGTGCGAATACTAGCGTCGGCGAGATCGACCGATACAGTGACCGATTCAGCGAGAAGGCACTCGAGCTGGTGTTTTCCAATCAGCGGTCGTCGGATGCATCCGTATGCGCGGCAGCCTCGGTAGGGTGATCGGCGGACCACTCGAACCATAAGGAAGCTTGGTGTTCTCTCCCGATCAGCTGGTTGTCGTGATACCCCGCGAGGACATCGAAAGCGGGGACCTGGGGCCCGTCCTCGAGGCCCTCAACTCGTGCTTCGTTTCGCCAGAACGCGCCCGAACCGCTATGGGCGCAGTCGAACTGGTCATCGAAGGCTACGAGCACATCCCGACCGAACTGTTCGAGATGGAACCGGTCCGTCATTTCGTGCGACGGCTCGACGGTGAGTTTCCCTACTGGTTGTATTTCCTCGGTCTGGGTGGCCTCTCACTGCGACTGATCTTCGGCTGCTTCCTGCCGCCGTTCCTCGATGAGGCCGAGCGGCGCCAGCAATTCGCGCACCGTCTGGGGGCGGTGATGGAGAACCGGTGGCTGCCCGCCATGAGTGACGTCGCCGCATTCGCCGGGCTCGCTGCGGCCGAGTTGGATGCCCGCACCGCCAGCGTCTTCGACCACTACTTCCGTTCCAGCGCACCGGCAATCGCGACATC
>NZ_JBHZCS010000009.1:88755-111907 GCF_042755705.1 Nocardia sp. NPDC059154 | reverse complement strand
AGTCTTCTACGGTGAGCCGACCGGCGTCGAAATCGAGCGGGACGACCACCCGTTCGATGGCCGCCCGGCGGCACCCTGGGATCCCGAACAGATTCGGATCTCCACCCGAACGTTCTCCCTGCGCAATGTCCTCGACATGATCGACGACGGCGATCTCGAACTGGCCCCCGATTTTCAACGCAACCGAGTGTGGAAGGGGCGTCAGAAATCTCGGCTCATCGAGAGCCTGCTGCTGCAGATTCCCCTGCCTGCCTTCTATTTCGCCGAGGACCGCGGGGGGATGTTCCGCGTGGTGGACGGCCTGCAGCGGCTTTCCACAGTGCACGAGTTCGTGAAGGGCGGTTTCGCTCTCGACGAGCTCGAATACCTGGATGGCGAGCGCGAGAAGACCTTCGCGGAACTGGATCCGCCACTGCGCCGCCGCCTTCACAACGCCCAGATCGTGGTGCACGTGATCGAGCCGTCCACGCCCAACCGCGTCAAGTACGACATCTTCAAGCGCATCAACACCGGTGGAGAGCCGTTGAACGCCATGGAGATCCGGCATTGCATGAGCAGCGCGCGCAGCCGGAACCTGCTCAAACGGTGTGCCTCCGCCGAGGTCTTCCACGCGGCGACCGGCGGCGTGCTGCGCAACCACGTCCGCATGAACGACCGCGAGGCCGTCCTGCGTTTCCTGGCCTTCTACACCCTTCCGGATCTGCAGGAGTACGACTCCTACGGGTCGTTGGAGAACCTGCTCGACGCCACCACCGAACTCATCGACGACGTCGGCCAGATCTCCGACGCTCACCTCGAATCCTGGTTCGCCGCCTTCGAACGCGGCATGATCAACGCGCGAATCATTTTCGGCGACTATGCCTTCCGGCGCTGGCCCGCCGGCAACGATCGGCGCTCACCGATCAACCGGGCGCTGCTGGAAAGCTGGGGTGTCGTTCTATCCGCCTACCACCCCGACCAGCTCGAGCGCGCTCGGCCCCGAATCGTCGCCGAGGCTCGCGCGGCCATGGCGAAGAACAACGAATACATAGCCGCGATCAGCGCCTCAACTGCCGACCCCAAGCGCGTGCGGGTTCGCTTCGAGGTCGCGCGCCGGATCATCGAGGACGCGGTCGCTATGTCGTAGGCACGATGTTCGTTCGCGGCCGTCGGCCACGGTTCTGCTGCCCGAGCTGATGCTGGATCTTGGCCACGTTTGGCTGCGAACCGGGCGTGCGAGTTACGCGCCGACCTCCGGATCGTGGTCGCGGGACAGTCGTGCAGGCTTCCGGGCCTTCGCCCAGAAGCGATTCATCGACTGTGGTGGAGATAGTTCTTCAGGCGAAGCGTCTTCCCTTTGTCATCAAGGCGGCTCGACCGTGGGGGCTGATGCGCCGGCTGCCGCGTGGGATCGCAGCACATCGCGAGTGCCTCGATCGACTGCCAGTGGCTCGGCACTTGGAAGTCGACCATCGCGGTTGGGTGCGTCGTATCAGCGGCCCGCACGCGCAGCTCTGCCAGCAGTCGGGATATGCCGATTCCGCCGACTCCGGTGAAACCGGAACCGCGACACCCGAACTCGGCCGCATTGGCCGGGATGTCGGCGAGGTCGACTTCGAACCGTCGACCGCGACCAGGCGGCGCCCGGCAAGCCACACGCGCCCCGTGTTGCAGACGTCGCCACCGGAGCGGCCACCGACTCGGACACCTTCTCCATTACCGTGACACCCAACCGTTTCCGGGCCTGGGTGATCCCCATGCGGTCGGCACCGTCCACGCCACGTCCCAGCATCCCCACACGGTCAACGCGCCCGTCACCTTCGTCGTGAGCTCTTCGGAGGAATCACCCGGGAACAGGCGCAACGCCATGGTCAAATACGCCGCGACATGCGGCGGCAGCTTCCCGCCCGACCGCTGCGCACGGGCTCCGCTCACCGCGACCGCCGCATCACGATCACGATCACGATCCATGATCCCGGCCAGAACCTCGAGACTCACCCGATCCGGACGCACCGCCACGGCATCGACCACGACTGACGAGAATGTACGCGACTGCACGAATTATGAAGCAGCACAAGCAAACCGAACGGGCGCACCACTCGAGCTACGTGGCATTGCTCCATGGGTGATCATCACCACATCAGCTCGCACGGTAATCGTCGCGGCGCTTACAGTCCTTCCAAAGGTGGGGCGTCTATGGGAGAAGGCGAATGAAATCAGTTGTGACACAGGCATGTCTGCGCTCGGGTGGAGCGCTCGTAGCTGCACTGATGGCGGCTGGTCTGCTCGCGGGCTGCGGCGGTGGAGATAGCGGAGGAACCAGCCCGGCGAACCCGGACCAGGCTCAGATGGAGTCGAATCTGCGGGCGGTTATGAGTGCGAAGAGCCCGAGTGACGTCTCGGACAAGTTCTGCACGCAGTTCAGCGATCTCATCAAGTCGGTTCCGGCCGAGATGATGTCGAACGCGGCGACTACCCGCCCCAAGGGCAAGCTGACGAAGTTGCAGAAGGTCGAGATCACCGGCGATAAGGCGAGTGCCGAAGCCGTTGGCAAGTCCGACAGTGGCGATGACTACACAGGTCCTGTCAGCTTCAAGAAGGAGAGCGGGGAGTGGAAGTACTGCCCCGACTTGGGTATTCCGTCGCCGACTCTGCCGACGAAGTAATGGCCGCCCAATTCGGTAGTGTCGGTCCGCAGGCGCCCCTACGCTCTGCGGGCTCACGAAAGAAGAAGCTGCTCATCGGACTTGTGGCGGTAGTGGTGATAGCCGCCATCGCCGGGATCGGAGTGTTTCTCATGATCGGGCGCCATACCGATCCTGCTGCTCAGCAAGCTCGTGACGAGGCTGCGATCGAGTCGGTTCTCCGCTCTGTACTCGAGGCCGAACATCCCAACGTAGTCATGAAGCTCTTCAGCTCGGAGCTTCAGGAACGCTACAAGCGCGCGCAGCTGCCCGCGACCCTTGATCGGTCTGATCAAGGAAAGGTCTTGTATGTCAGCGACTACCTGATCGGCGGTGATTCCGCGAATGCCGATGTGACTTTCAGATATCCAGATTTGCGGGAAAGTACCATAACTTTTGCTCTCGTCCGAGAGGGTGGGCAGTGGCGGTTCGCCGGGTGAACTCTGTCGATATCTGGGAGAACCATTTCCGGCCGAGATTCCGGGACCTCCTCGAGCCACTCACGCTGCTGCTCGTACTCTTTATCGCGATAAGTCTTGGGATTGGCGGGGAAGCATACGCCCAGCCTGCGGAATCCGGTTCACCCCAGGATTGCATGGTTGTTGTTCAACAAATTCGAGATCATAACAATCGGACGGAAGAACACAACAACAGCGAGGGCGCCCTCAATCATTATGATGGCGCTGCCGTAGATCAGTTCAATAAGGTATCGGCAGACCTGAATGCCGAAATACCTACGCTTCAGACCGCGGCTGATTCATGCACTATCAACACTTCGGCCGCATCGCCTTCCGTAATTCCGAGCACAAATCCGACTGCCAAGCCGAGCGCGCAGGCAGCACCTAAGCCATCGCGCGCACCACCCTCTAAGGTTGAGCGTCAAAATCCAGTTCTTCCTGTAGAGGTGAAGCTCGACGACGAGGCCTATCGTTCCGCGTACTACCACCCCGATGGTAAGGGCGGGTATTCACGCAGGTGGATCGGGCAGGTTGACCTTGACGGCCAGATGCTGCCGAAAGTCTCGGTAGACAGCAATAATCCGCTGCCGGACGGGCGCCCGAAGATCGTTCCAGTCAAGAGCCCGATCCCCGCTAAGTACGTGGACGGATCCGAGACAAAGGAATCGGCTCCGATCTCGCTGCGATACAGCTCCGACCCCGAAACTTTCATTCGACTCATTGCAATCAAGCTGGTGGCCGCTTGGGAAGCCCAGAAACAGCGTGAGATCGCTGCGACTGGATCCGTGAGTCAGACAACCACGGACAACCTCAAGAGGGCGTACGCACTACAGACGGATAAAGGCGATAAGCTTGGCCAAATCGCTGGCCAGCAGTACATGGATGTCAACTACCCGAAAGACAGCTTCGACGTCAATTTGATCAGCGATCCCGCTCAAACGGGTTCCGGACGCTTCGACCGGGTCTACGAGGTCAAGGATCGGGCTACCGGCAAGACGAAGATCGTAATAATCGAGGAGAAGGGACCGAGCGCTGACCTTGGCGAACGCGCCGGATATCAGCAAGGGTCCTTGGGGTATTATTCGAGTACTGTCGACAACATGTACCTCAATGGAACCGACATCGAGCGAGATCTCGCAGCGAAGCTTCGCTTGGAGATGCCTTCCGCTATCGACTATATTCTTGTTCGGGCTCGCGTGCAGAAAATAAAAAAAGACGGAACTGTCGAGGCAGCATACTACGATGGATACGGGAGCGTCAGGTTCAAATTGGATGAATAGGGAGTGGCATGGCTGAGACTGTTGCACGACACCGGATCGATCGCAAGGAGGATCTGGAACAGCGCGCGGTTATTGATCGCCAGAATCTTTCCAAGATAATCCAGACGCTGCGATCGAGGCCTGATCTTATCGACTTCTCCTACACAGTTTCGGATTCACTGTTCAGAACTCTGAGCCTGGTTGATCCGGGCTGTTACAGGCCCGAGACGCGCGAGGCCGCTCGCTTTTCGGTGCAGACCGCAGTCGCCATATATTCGATGGCGACTGCGGAGCTGGAAGGGCAGACCGACAAGATCGAGCTGAAAATCGGATCTGAGGATATTGCGGTTGCCGCGAAGCTACACGCTATGGCGGACGCGAATCATTGGCTAGTCGCATTTTGGTGGTCGATAATTGCGCGGAGTTCCGAGGCAACCGACATGCTTGCCCGGTACCCGTTGGACCGATTGCGTGGCCCTCAGTCGAGTGATTTGCTCGACTGGATTCAGATACTTTGCTCGGCTTGGCTCAACGGCTTGCCGATCGCGACCGAAAGCGTCGCAACAAACTCGACCAACACTCAGAGCACAAACGACAAACTCCTCGAGTCACTTATCAATGTCCTTGCCGCCCTGGCCGCGGCTGACCGGGCCGCCTTCAACCGGGAGCTCATGAGAGCCCTGGAACTTCACCGCGGTTACTTCGATACGGATGCGAACAGAGGGAATATGGAGGGTGTCGTTTCGATCCCACTGCTCGGCCTGGCCTGCTGGGCTCACGATCGTGGGGTACCAATCGACGTCGAATCCGACTACGCCCCCAATTTCTTCATTCAGAACTCGGATTGGGCGAAGGCGTTGCGACGGTAACCCGCCTGCCGGGACCAGTCCGAGTTGCGAGGCGATCCGCGTACAGTTTCGCGGATCTGCGCCGCCGCGGTCCCCGCCACGATCGACTACAGGCCAAGCGGCGGAGCGCATTCGGGAAGCGCTGCGGCGTGTTTCGGGGTGCAGACGGGCGAGATCATGGGTGCGGTTGAATCGGCGTACTCATCTGCTAGCCGTACGCCAAGTGATTCACAGGTGTTCGGTCGTGCGCCGGCCAACGGTCGCGCTGAGCGCGTCAAGCTCCGCGAGTACGTCGGTCGCGGCCCAGATGCGGTTGCGTTTGCTCTCCGAGAGGAGCTCGAGAATCCCCGCGTCGGTCAATCGTCCCAGGGCCCGGTAGGTGCTGGCGTCGGTGGTGCCGGAGATGCGTTGTGCGGTGTCGGCGTTGAGGATTGGGGTTTCGAGTAGCGCTGCGAGGAGGGTCTCGTCCGCCGAGTTCGCTCGCGGGCGGGCGATGTCTCGCCAGCGTCTCGGCAGGTCGGTGAGAGCCATGGCTGACTCCTGTGCGGCCTCGCTGGCGTGGATCGCGCCGACTGCCAGGTACTCGACGAACGCATCGACGTCGCCATTGCGAAATCGGTTGAGGTGCAGGAAGTATCGGCCGGTGTCCGCCAGCATGACCGACGCCAGCGGTACGGTCACTCGGCGGGTGAGGCCGCGGCGGCGCAGCACGGCGCTGATCAGTGCCCGTCCGATGCGTCCGTTCCCATCGGTGAACGGGTGGATGGACTCGAACTGGGCATGCGCGATCGCGGCTTGCGCGAGGATCGGCAGATCGTCCCGGTTGACGAAGACCAGCAGATCGGCGACCAACTCGGCGACGAGTTCGGGGGGTGGCGGGACATGCGCAGCGTTCATCGGCGTGTAGTCGCTGCCTCCGATCCAGTTCTGCACATCCCGCAGCTGCCCCGCATCGCGGGCGGTGTAGTAGTCGATGGCCATCAGTAACCTATGTGCTTCGAGCAGATCGTCCAGCCCGATGCTGCCTGAGCCGGCCGCATCGACTATCGCGATCAGGGCCTTGACCGCCGCCAATTGCGACTTCGCATCGTCGCTGGCCTTACCTCCGGCGACAGCGTTGCCGAAGGCTCGCCAGCCCGCATCGATATGTTCGATCTTCGAGGACGCGACAGACTCACTGCACAGCAGGAAGCTGGCCAGTGGCACAAGGTGCTCGCCGAACGCCGCCTCGAGGCGGGCTATCGCAATCAACGCCGCTTCGTGGGTACGAGCAACGGGCCCGGTCGGATCGCAGTCGAGCTCGCCTATTCTGGGCGGAATCGCGACCGTGATCACATCAAGGGTCCGATCCGCCCCCGAGCCGTGACGATGACCCGGGTCCCAGACGCGCTCTTCGCTGCGGTGTGGTGGCCAGTCCACGCGGTCTCCTTCGAGTGAGCCGACCAACTCTGCGCTTAGCTGACTTTAAAGGTATTAAACGTAGCTAGCGTCGACCTTGATGTACTTTGTGTGCTCCTCACCCTCGGTGATGAAGGCCCGGTTCATCGGGGACGGTGAGCAGTGGGAGGCGGCGGGCTGACCAGCCGCGACCGAAAGACATCGGCGTGGATGGCCTACTTCGAGTCTTTGCCGTAGCCGAACTGGCGGGCCGGGGCCCAGCTGATCTCCTCGACGAAGGGGCTCTCGAGCAGACGTAGTTCGGAGCAAGCGACGTCACATGGGAAAAGCGGGCCGATCGTCCTTTCTCTCGGGCATTTGGGCCTTGCTGCTGAGACCTAGAGGAGTGATCGTGGATTGATGACAAATGTCTCGAATCTGACCGCGCCGGAACGACGCCAGCTGGCCCAGCACACGCTGGACTCGCTGACGGACCGGGCGGGGCATACGTTGACGCAGGTGCGGTGCGGTTGTGGTCACCGCGTGGCGGCGGTGTTCGATACGCCGGCCGGCGCGGTGTATCAGTCGGCGACCGGGCCGCACGCGCACGGGTCGCGTGATTTCGTCGATGCTGCGCACAGCGCTCGCGGGCATGGCACCCGGTTTACGGATCTGCTTGCCGGTGATGGCTTTGTCGATGACGCGTTGCCCGCTTCCTGCGAGTGCGGGCCGCACACACTGTCGCGGTTCCGGCTCCAGGAAGCCGTCGCGAACCACGAGCATAAGATTCTGCTGCCCTGATCAGCGATCACAACGCCGTAGCCGTGCGTCACCAGCGGTGTGGCGCCGGTCTGCCCGCGAAAGCTCAGCCGGTAGCCGTCCACAGCGCACTCCTCCCCGCGACCCTCCCGCCCGCCCTTGAACAGGCGGTCGCCCCGGCGTGCCATGCGCTCGGGGGTTCAGTTCGAGCTCAGGGCGGAGTTGAGCGTGTAAGTGCCGACGAGGTCGGCTTGCCCCAGGACGTGGCCGATCATCGCTTGGCGCAGCTGTTTTCCGGTCACTGCCTGCTGTAGCGGCAGCTGTTCGACATCCAGGGCGCAGACGGTGAACACGTAGTGATGGATGCGCTGGTCGTTCCAGGGTGGGCAGGGGCCGTCGTAGCCGTAATGATCCATTTTCGCACTGCTGAAGTCGTTGAGGCCGTACCGCGCATGATGGGGTGCAGCCGGACCCGCCCCGCCGTGCGCGGTCTGGAGGCTGCCTGCGGCGATCTGCCGCACGTCGGCTGGGATATCGAACAGCACCAAATGGTAGAAGTCGTTGCGCGGCAACTCCTCCGGCACCGTTCGCCCCTCGATGTTCACGTCCGAGCCGGTGCGGGGTACGTCGGGGTCGCAGCACACGACCGCGAACGATCGTGTTCCCGCCGGCACCTCGTCCCACGCCAGATGCGGGTTGCGATTGGCGCCCGCCCGGACATGGTGCACGGCATCCGGTACGCCGTAGGCGAACGTGGCCGGAATGCGCGCATTATCGTCGAACGAATCACTTCGGACCTTCATAACGATGCCTTCCACTCATGCGGCCCGATTAGCCTCCGCTATGCAGGTGGCGATGGCGATGAGGTCGCAATCAACACAGCTCGTCGGTGGGATCATTCTGCGGCGTTCCCGCGCCATTGGGGGAATCTAATCTTGTCGGTCGACCACACTGTCGTCCGAACCTCTGCCTGAGCGAATCAATTCGTGCGATACATAGATTCTGCGCTTCTGCCCTGCCCCCGCCCAGAAGCGAAGGTCATCGGAACCGTATCCCCACCGCTACAATGAGCATTACGGACTGCTCGTGCCCGCCAACTCAGCGGAAGAGAATTACCGCGGCCAGCCGCCTTCGAGTCGGTCGTGAACGGTCAGATGACATTCGGTCGCTGGGTCGGGGACCGTCGGCCCGGGCGAATCTGGTTGGGGTCGTGAATCATTGATGAAGCCGGGAAACCCGGTGTCCTGCCCGAAGTGGTGAATCGATCGATAAAACGATGACGCAGACGAGCAGTCCACCGCAACAGAGTCCGGTCACCGTGCTGCTGGGCGGTGATGTGATGCTCGGTCGCGGCGTCGACCAGATCCAGCCGCATCCGGGTGATCCGATGTTGTACGAACCGTGGGTCGATGACGCCCGCCGCTACGTCGAGTTGGCCGAGAAGACGAACGGGCCGATACCGTACCCGGTCGACTCCGACTGGCCGTGGGGCGACGTGGGGCCGATGCTCGACCAATTGGCGCCCGAGGTCCGGCTGATAAACCTTGAAACATCGATCACCGCCGACGGCAGATTTGCGCCCGCCAAGGGCATCCATTATCGGATGAACCCCGCCAATATCGCGACACTGAAAGCGTTTCGGCCCGACGTCTGCGCGTTGGCCAACAACCACATCCTCGATTTCGGAAACCGCGGTCTGCGCGACACGCTCGATACGCTCGACGCGGCGAGCATCGGCACAGCCGGGGCGGGAACGAGCATCGACGCGGCCTGCCGCCCGGTGGTTGTGGAGCTGGGCACCGGGCTACGGGTGGTCATCGTCTCGGTTGCCAGCACCAGCAGCGGCGTGCCGCTGGCGTGGGCCGCGCAGCATGATCGGCCGGGAGTGTGGCTGCCCGGTGATCCGTTGGGTCGTAGTGCCGCCGACCATGTCGCGGCGGAAGCGTTGGCGCACAAGCGTCCCGGCGATACTCTGATCGTGTCCGTGCATTGGGGCCCGAACTGGGGCTACGGGATCGGACGGAGCGAAATCCAATTCGCGCAACGGCTCATCGACGCCGGCGTCGACATCGTGCATGGGCATTCATCGCACCATCCTCGCCCCGTCGAGATCTACCACGGCAGACCGATTTTCTACGGCTGTGGTGATGTCATCGACGACTACGAAGGCATCCCCGGATATGAGTCCTACCGTCCCGAACTGCGGCTGCTCTATCTGGTTTCGGTCGAGCCCGGCGGGCAGCCGACCGGAATTCGCATGCTGCCCATGCGGATACGCCGCATGCGGCTCGAACATGCTTCCCGGGCCGATGCCGACTGGCTGGGTAAGACGCTCACTCACATCAGCCGCCGATTCCACACCCATATCGACCGCGGAGCCGACGACCTGCTCGAGATCCACTGGGGCTGAGTCGAACTCACGCCCCAGCTGAAACAAATCCACAGTCCAGGGCCTTCGCTCACCGCAGCGGCACCGACCCGTCGCCTTCGCCGAGATGGTCAACTCGTCGCCCACGGCCAGCTCGAGATGTCGAGTCTCTCGGGCCGGAATGCCGGATGGCGTTGCTACCGCTTCGCGAACCCCGGCTTCGGCGCGCTGATCCCGACCTGCTTCGCACGAGACCGGCGGAAAGGATTGCGGCGAAGGGGGTTCCACTGCGCGACAGCGCTTCTGACGTTGACGAACCACCACGCGACCGATTCGACGGTGCGTACGCCCTGCGCATGCCGCCGGTGCACAGCACGTCGACATCATCGATGCTTGCCGCCCGCGCACGTCCGGGTGATCAGTGTCGCCAGCTTTCTTGCCTGTGACTCACCCGGTCCGGTCTGCTCGGCCAGCCGCATCACCGGAACCAGGCCGGCAGGCGACACGAGATTTTGATCTTCGAGCACCGCGACTCCGCGGCGAACATATGCGAAACTTGCCCCCGCAGTGCCCTTCTAGAACTGGACCGATCACTGCCTGGACACAGCCTGGCAGGGATGCTCGCGTCCGCACCCCATATTTTCGTCATCATCACCACCCGCGGGATTGCCTATTGGATCAACCCTGGGCGGCCAGCCCTGACGAGGAGGAGTTCGGCGATGAGTTTGCTGCGCGTCGGCAGCGTTTTGGGCACTTTACTGACAGCTGTTGGGGTGATTGTTGCCGTCCTTGTGCCGACCGGGCCGATCGCTGGGGTGGCTTCGGCGGCGGGCTGCACGCTCACACCGACCGGTGGCACTGTCACACGAACGATCGGTACTCGCAGTTACACGCTCAACGTGCCACAGGGATTGACCGGGCCGGCGGTTGGGTTGCTGATCAGCCTGCACGGCACCGCCGACACCTCGGCAGGCATCGAACGCGAAACCGGATGGAGTTCCTACGCGGCGGATCACGATTTCATCGTCGCCTACCCGCAAGGCACCGAGTTCGACAAAACCTGGCACTTCGAGCAGGGGTCTGTGGACGTCACCTTCCTCAAACAAGTCGTCACCGACATCGAATCGACCTGGTGTGTCGACACCCACCGCGTCTACGCCGACGGCTGGTCCGATGGGGCGATCATGTCTCAGCGGATGGCCTGCGACGCCGCGGACCTGTTCGCCGCTGTCACCTCGTGGGAAGGCACTGACCCGACGGACCCCAACCCCCTCGAACCGAGTGCCGTTGGCACCCCGTGCACACCGAGCCGCCCTATTGCGGTCGGAATATTCCAAGGGGCGTTCGACCCCATCTCCAACCTCGGGGTCGGCCTCGCAAACGTCCGTGACTGGACCCGCCGCGACCGTTGCCCAGCGATAGCAGACCCCACCTCCGACCGTTACGGCACCCATACGAACTATCAGCCCTGCGCTGCCGGAACGAACGTCGCGTGGCGAGTCGAATACAACACGACACACCAGTGGCCCACCGGCGCCATCGGCCAGGATCTACGCGATCAGCTCTGGAACTTCCTCGACTCCCGCACCCTCCCATGACCACGGCACTCGTGCCCATCCGGGCGATTCGGCGATCAGGCGCCCGGTCAGCTACGAGATCGTGCGCTCGATAACCCGCCGGTGCCGTCCGAGATGCTGCGACGATTCGATGCCCTTGCGAGCGATGCGGACGGCGATCTCCCGGCCGCGGATCCAGCGGCGCAGATCGGCGACGTCATAAGCCTTGTCCGCGTGCAGTTTCGCGGGTTTGCGTCGACGCGGTCCGCGCCGCGAACGCATGGACCGCTGTTCGAATGGCACGGAATAGCCACACGCTATTGCCGTGGTGATCGGGAGGGGGCACTGTGAGAGACACCGGTGGCGCCACCGGGCGCTGCCTCTTTGCAGAAAGGAGGTGGATCGTGTTCGCACGGTCTACCACGCTTCAGGCGCAACTTTCCGCTCTCGAATCCGGGATCGCACATGTGCGGGACGAGGTTATGCCGGAGCTGGACGGCATTCCCGGTTGTATCGGGCTTTCGTTGCTGGTCGATCGGAAAACCGGCCGGTGCATCGTGACGACCTCGTGGGAATCCGAGGAAGCGATGAGGGCGAGCGCCGAGCGGGTGATCCCGATTCGTGATCGCGTGGCAGAGAAATTCGGCGGCAGTCCGATGGTCGAGGAATGGGAGATCGCGGCCATGCATCGCACGCATCCGACGCCGCAGGGCGCGTGTGCGCGCGTCACCTGGGTGAAGACCGATCCCAGCAGGATCGACAGCGCCATCGAGGTCTACCGGGACCATACTTTGCCCGGTATGGAGCAGCAGCTCGATGGATTCTGCAGCGCGAGCCTGATGGTGAACAGGTCGTCGGGCCGTGCCGTCTCGTCCAGTGTCTACGACAATGCCGAGGCGATGGAACGCAATCGGAACGCGTCGGCCGCGTTGCGCGTGGACGCCGCCCGGCAGGCAGGCGTCGAGGCCGTCGACGTCCGCGAATTCGAGTTGGTATTGGCGCATTTGCGCGTCCCCGAACTGGTCTGACCTCGAACGGGGGTCGGCGAAACGGCAGGTCGAGACCGGAGGTTCGACACGTCGGGTCCATCCCTGAGCAGGTGGTCACAGCAGCACGGCCGCGGCGGGCGGCCGTGCTCGGTCGGTCGGTAGTGAGTTGGACATGGATCCTGCGGGCGATCGTGGGGTCGCTATCTTCGCAAGCTGATTCACCGTGGGAAGCGCTGATTCACCGTGGGAAGCAGGGTGGGGTTGGGCGCGCGGGCGGGTTGTGTGGTGGAACACTGGTCAGTCGGAACTGTTTGGCTCCGTTGATGATTCGCGCGGGGTTGGCGAAAGTTTGTCGGGGGGATGCTCTAACGTAACGCGGTATCTGTCCGTCACGACCGTGGAGCGTTATGGCTGCCTCGTTCGACCTTCATACCCTTGCGGTGCTCGGTGCGGCTGGGGAGCGGCTGGTCATCTGGCATGTGAATGTGGGCGCGGCGCTGGGGGAGTCGCGGCTATCGGGCGCTTGGGTGCTGGAACGGTCGCGCGCGGCGGAGATCGAGAGCCTCACGGTCGGATATCCGATCGTTGTGGCAGGCAATGGCGCTCCTGCTTCCGAAGCTGTGGGTAACGACGCCCAGACTGCTGGCACGGTGGGTATTCGCGCTCAGCAGGCCGGGACGGCGGGCGAGGGTGACCAGTTGGCGGACGTGGTGGGTGTTGGGGCCGCTGCGGCGGGAGCGGGCGGTCGGATTGTCGGGGCTGCCGGGAGTGTCGATGTCGATGCGACTGTCGAAACCGTCCGTGCCGCAATCGAATCGGCCGACCAGCGGTTTGTTGAGCATCAGGATGTGAGCGGTGGGAAGCTCACCAGGCCGCAGTGGCCGGTGATCGTGGCGCCGGATGAGGTTGCGCTGCCGCAGTTTCAGGTGGATGTGGCCGATGATCACATTCGGCCGGTGCTCACGCTGGCGCGGGGGCTCGCGGATCTGGCGGATGCGTGGGCGGCGTTCGAGTCGCTACGGCTCGCCCGGCCTTTTCTGGAGGACCTCGGTGGCGCGGCCGCACGGCCGTTGCCGCTCGCGGTGCGGTGAGTATGGCGGGACTGTCGTTCGCCGCCATCGATGTCGAGACCGCTAATTCCGCGCGGGGCAGTATCTGCGCCGTCGGTGTCACCGTCGTGCGGGATGGGCGGCGCGGGGAGACCGCGTCGTGGCTGTGCCGGCCTCCCTCGGGGCTGGACTTCTTCAACTGGCACAACATTCGCGTGCACGGGATCTCGGCTGCCATGGTCGCCGACAAACCGGAGTTCGCGCAGCGCTGGCCGGAGGTGGAGAGCCTGGTCGGCGAGCTTCCCGTCATTGCCCACAATGTCGGATTCGACAGCAGTGCGATACGGGAAGCGTGCGGCCGCAGCGGAATTCGGATACCCGCCTGGTCCTATAGCTGCAGCCTCGCCCTGGCCCGCCGCCACCTGAGCCTCGACAGCTACCGGCTGCCCAATGTCGCGGCTGCCCTGGGCATCGACTTCACCAACCACCATGACGCGGCCGCCGATGCTGCCGCTGCAGCCGACATCGTGATCGCCCTGGCCGCCAGAGCCGGAGCCGATTCGCTGGCGGCACTCGAGCGCATGGTGATCGACCGTCCTTTGCGGACCGACCGGACATCGCGAAAGTCGGCAGCCGGCACGCTGATACCGGTGTCCAGGCGGAGAGCGAGGCAAACGTTGGAGTCCGCAGGCCGGACAATCGAGATGCCCCTGCCAGCGGGCCGGGCGATGGAGACGCCGGGGTCTGCGGGGCGGGCCGTCGAGGCGCCATTGCCTACGGGGCGGACCGTGTCGACTGCTACCGAACGCTCTCCGCGCCGATCCTGGTTCGGGCGTGAGGAATTGGTCCTTCCGACAGTGACCGGCACCGATCCATCTCACCCGTTGTATGGCGAAATCGTGGTCTTCACAGGTGATCTCGCCGCCATGACCCGTCAGGAAGCGTGGGATGCCATCGCGGCATGTGGCGCGACTCCCGCTCGGAACGTCACTCGGCGTACGACCCGGCTGGTCATTGGTGACGGCTTTCGCGGTGTCGATCCCGACGCGTTCACCACGACGAAGGCGCGCCGGGTCGCCGAGCTGCGGACGCGGGGGCAGCGGATCGAGGTCATGGACGAGGCCGCGTTCGTGGCCTGTGTGGGTGCTGGGACCGGGTTGTCCGGAGGTCGGGGCAGGGTGTGAGAAGTGCGTTGTTGCGTGGGTTTGACGGGCTCGGTAAAGAAGGTGAGGGGAATCGGTCGAATGAGTCAGAGGCGGAAATGACGAGTGCAGGTGGTCGGCGTCGGTGGGTGGCGGCGGGAATCGCCCTGGTGGCGGCGGGCTTCGCTGTGATGCCGGGACTCGCGTCCGCTGCGGAACCGCTGAATTCCGGTGCGGCATTCGCGGCCGACGGCTCGCATATAGACCATCTCGTCCAGCGGGACGATCGCAAATCCACCGTATTCGTGTACTCGGCCGCTATGAACCGTGTCATCGAACTCTCGGTCATTCGTGCCACCGACAATTCCGCGCCGCGTCCGACCGTGTATCTGCTCAATGGCGCAGAGGATGGCATCGATGGGAATGGCAACGAGGTCTCCTGGGAAACCCGCACCGATGTCGTCGACTTCCTGGCCGACCAGAACGTCAATGTGGTGAATGTCCTCGACGGCCGCTACACCTACTACGCGGACTGGCAGTCCGACGACCTGATGCTCGGCCGCAACAAGTGGACCACCTTCCTCACCCAGGAACTCCCGCCCGTCATGGACGCGGCCCTCGGTGCCTCCGGCCGCAATGCCCTTGCGGGAGTGTCGATGTCGGCCACCTCGGCCCTCGCCCTCGCCGAATCCGCCCCCGGCCTCTACCAGAGCGTCGGCTCGTTCAGCGGCTGCGCCCAGACCAGCACTGACCCCGGCCGCCGCTACCTGCAGGCCACGGTTCTCTCCGGCGGCGGCAACCCCTGGAATATCTGGGGCGTCGACGGCTCTCCGGCCTGGACCGCGAATGACCCGTCCACCCCCGCCAATCTCGAGAAACTCCGTGGCACCGACCTCTATTTGGCTGCCGGAACGGGTGCGAACCCGGCCGCGGCAGGCGGTGGCCAAGTCGGCGCGTCCAGCACGGCACTGGAATCCACCGTCGAAACCTGCACCCGCGCTCTGCAATCCAGCATCGAAGACCTGAACCTCCCGGCGACGTTCGATTACCTCCCCGGTGGCGGCCACAACTGGACCTCGTGGCAGGCCGACTTTCACAATGCCTGGCCCGGAATCGCCCGCAGCCTCGGCGTGTGACTCGCAGCCTCGGCGTGTGACTCGCGGCCTCGGCCTGTGAATCGAGGCACCACGCCGGACGGCCACCCGTTCGGTTCCGCTGTCACTCGGGTGCGGGCGGGCCGATAAGCTGCTCCGGGTGACCGACGAGAAGCTGCTGCAGGGACCCATCCACGCCGTCCATGTCGAGCTGGGCGCTACCTTCGCTCCGTTCGGGGGGTGGGAGATGCCGGTTTCGTACGCGGGCACCGTGGGGGAGCACACGGCGGTGCGCACCACTGTCGGGCTTTTCGACGTCAGCCATCTCGGCAAGGCGACGGTGAAGGGTGCGGGTGCCGCTGCCTTCGTGAACTCGGCACTCACCAATGACCTGAATCGAATTCACCCGGGAAAGGCGCAGTACACGCTGTGCTGCACGCCGGAGGGCGGGGTCATCGACGACCTCATCGCCTACTACGTGAGCGATGACGAGATCTTCCTGGTGCCCAATGCGGCGAATACCGCGACCGTCGTGGCGGAGCTGCAGAAGGTCGCGCCGGAGGGCATCGCCGTCACCGACGAGCATCGCGGGTACGCGGTCTTCGCCGTGCAGGGCCCGCAGTCGGCGGAAGTCCTCGCCAAGCTCGGCCTGCCGACCGACATGGAGTACATGGCCTACGCCGACGCCGAGTGGGACGGCCGCCCGATCCGGGTGTGCCGCACCGGCTACACCGGTGAGCACGGCTACGAGCTGCTGCCCCGCTGGGCCGACGCCGAGGCCGTCTTCCGCGCGCTGGTGAGCGAGGTGCAGGCCGCCGGCGGCCAGCCCGCCGGACTCGGCGCGCGCGACACCCTGCGCACCGAGATGGGCTACCCGCTGCACGGACACGAACTGTCGCTGGACATTTCGCCGCTGCAGGCCCGCACCGGCTGGGCCGTCGGCTGGAAGAAGCCGGAGTTCTGGGGCAAGTCGGCGCTGGAGGCCGAGAAGGCGGCCGGTCCCCGTCGAATCCTGATGGGGCTCAAGGCGATCGACCGGGGCGTGCTCCGGCAGGGCCAGACCGTGATGCGCGGTGACGCCCAGGTCGGCGAAACCACCTCTGGCACCTTCTCGCCCTCCCTCAAGGTCGGCATCGCCCTGGCCCTCCTCGACACCGCCGCGGGCCTCGAGCCCGGCGACGAAGTCGAGGTCGACGTCCGAGGTCGCCGCCTGCGCTGCGAGGTCATCCGCCCCCCGTTCGTCGAAACCCGCACTGCCTGAGCAGGTTTCCTGCCCATCGAGAGATCCGCAGTAGACGCTGAGCCGCTTATCCGACCGGCCGCCCTGGTGACTACGACGCCATCGCGCGCGTCGTGGACGACTGGTGGGCCGGTCGGTCGTGGCGGCGGTTGCCAGGCTGTTCCTGGATCACTTCGCCGCGACCAGCCTGGTCGCCGAACAAGCGAACACGCTGGTGGGCTTCCTGATCGGAATCCCGGCTGCACCAGAGCCCATGCCGCTCTGTGTCTCAGCCGCACCAGGTGCCGACGACGTCGTTGTCCTGTTTGCAGGCTGCGGCGTCAAGTCCGGCGGGGCGGAGGGAGTTGAACATCGTTCGGATGGTGTCGTCGGTGGCCGTGCCGTCCGTGCCCTGGTCGGCGTAGAGGACCATGACCACGGATTGGCCGTTGTTGCCGGGCACCGCGACGGCGTGGACGATCGAGGTGGCCGGGTGCGAGCAGTCGTTCGGGCCCGGGTTGGCGAGGGTCGCTGTCACGTGTGCGGCGGGTTTGCCCTGCACCGTGAGGGTTTCGACGTTGCTCAGGGTGTAGGTGGAGTTGGGGCGGTCGTCGTTGGCTCCGGCCACGGTGGCCCAGCTGCCGGCCACGTCCTTGGCCGCGGCGGACACGTCGCCCAGTTTCGAGCCCGTCACGCCCGCGATGGCTTTCGAGTGGTGGCCGTCGCAGGCCTTCGGGGAGAGTTCCGCGGCGCCGCTCATGACCACGCGCCCGCCGCCGCCCTCGAAGCCGACGATGGTGGTCGGTGTCGGGACCGTCCAGCCCTGCGGTACGTCGTACACGGCATTGCGCGAGATGGAGTAGGACGTCTGCCATCCCGGCGTGAGTGAGGCGATGGTGGATCTCGGTGCGCTCGCCGTCGTGGTGGGTAGCGGTTTGGTGCGGGTCGCGGTGTCCTGTGGCCCGTATTGGTCTGCGGGCAGCGCGGTTCCGGTGACGGTGTGTGCGGGCGTCAGCGCTGCTACGACGAGGATGGCGACCAGGCCCAGCACGCTCACTGCGATCAGCGCGATCAGCAGGGGTCGGTGCGAACTGGGCGGCTTCGACAGCGGATGCTCCGGATACACGCCGTCCACCCTATCCAGGGGCAGGGACGACAGCCGGTTACCGAACCGTCCGGCTCGGGGGACAGGGGTAGCCCGCACCAGCCGGTCGAGGGCAGGAATTAGACTCCCGGTCATGACTCTTGCCGCGCAATTCACCCGTGTACCGCATCCCGCGCCACTACCGGCGGAGCGGCGACAGGAGATTCTCGCGGAGCCGGGGTTCGGGCGCTACTTCACCGATCACATGGTGTCGATGGATTACGTGGACGGGCAGTGGACCAACGGCCGCGTCGAGCCCTACGGGTCGCTGGCCATGGACCCGGCCACCATGGTGTTCCACTACGGCCAGGCCATCTTCGAGGGTCTGAAGGCCTACCGTCAGGCCGACGGCAGCATCGCCACCTTCCGGGTGGATGCCAATGCGGCGCGTTTCCGCCGCTCCGCCGCGCGCATGGCGATGGCGCAGCTGCCCGAAGAGTTGTTCATCGAATCGATCCGCCAGCTGCTCGAGGTGGACGCGGACTGGGTGCCCGCCGCCGGCGGCGAGGAGTCGCTGTACCTGCGGCCGTTCATGTTCTCCACCGAGGTCGGGCTGGGCGTGAAGCCCGCCTCCTCCTACAAGTACCTGCTGCTCGGAGGTCCCGCCGGTGCGTACTTCCCGCGCGGCCTGAAGCCGGTCAAGGTGTGGCTGTCCACCGAGTACGTGCGCGCGGCTCCGGGCGGTACCGGCGAGGCCAAGGTGGCGGGTAACTACGCCGCCTCGCTGCTGGCCCAGCAGCAGGCCGCCGAGAAGGGCTGCGACCAGGTGGTGTGGCTGGACGCCTGCGAGCACCGCTACGTCGAGGAGATGGGCACCAACAATCTCTTCTTCGTCTTCGGCAGCGGCTCCGACGCCCGCCTGGTGACCCCGGAGCTGTCCGGCTCGCTGCTCCCCGGCATCACCCGCGACTCCCTCATCACCCTGGCCGCCGACTCCGGTTACAAGGTCGAGGAGCGGAAGATCTCCGTCGAGGAATGGAAGAGCGGCGTCGAATCCGGTGAGATCACTGAGGTTTTCGGTTGCGGCACCGCCGCCGTGGTCATTCCGGTCGGCTCGGTCCGCTCCGCCGAGGGCGAATTCACCATCGGCAGCGGCGAACCCGGCGAGGTGACCATGGCGCTGCGTGAGAGCCTCACCGGCATCCAGCGCGGCACCTTCGCCGACAGCCACGGCTGGCTGCGCACCATGGCCTGACCGGCCCACGGAACGAAAAGCGCCCGCCCCGAACGAATTCGGGGCGGGCGCTGGGCATTTCAGAGGTGCGGGACATGGCCCGCAGGAGCCGGTCAGCTGGGCATGAACATGTGCCACTGCTCCAGCGTCTGCGGGCGCATGACGTAGTTGTGTTCTTTGATGTGGGTGAGCGACGCGCTGGGCTCGTCCGAGTACCAGTGGCCCGGGTAGACCGTCGGGTTCGACTTCAGATCGGCCAGGTAGCGCAGACTGCGGAACATGGCGTCGGAGTCGCCGCCGGGGAAGTCGGTGCGGCCGCAGCCGTCGACGAACAGGGTGTCGCCTGCGATCAGCCGGTCCTCGAACAGGAAGCACTGGCTGCCCGGCGTGTGGCCGGGGGTGTGCAGGAGTTCGATCTCGAAGTCGCCGACCGCGACCTTGTCGCCGTGCGCGTGACCGGTCAGCTCGCTGGGCGCGATGCCGGTGACATTGGCGACCCAGGGCAGTTCCTCGGCATTGACGTGGACCGCCACATCGGTCTTCTCCAGCAACTCCTTCACCCCGCGCAGGGTGAAGCCCATCATGGTGCCGCCGACGTGGTCGGGGTGGTGGTGGGTGGCCAGGACTCCGGTCAGCCGCATGCCGTCGGCCTCGGCGATGTCGGCCAGCTGCCCCGCCTCGTACGCGGGGTCGACGACCACGCATTCACCGCTGTCCCGATCCCCGATCAGGTAGGCGAAGTTGCGCATCTGCGTGGCGATCGGATCGCCCACGGCCCAGTCGCGCCCGGAGAGCAACTGGCGAAAGTACAAACGGTCGGAGGCCATGCCTGACAGCGTATTGCCCGCCCGCCAGAACCAGGCATCCGGATCCGGGCAATATGTCCGAAATTGCCGTTTGAACAGGGGATTTGTTGTCGGTCGGTGTTGCTAACCTGCCGCCATGCCCTCGGTCCTGCATGAAGTCGTCATCGACCTGTTCCGGCACCGCCCGCAACTCGTCGCCGAACTACCTCCCCTGGTGACCGATATCCCCCTACCCGAATTCGACCATGCGCGACTGTAATCCGGTGACTGCCCCGATATCGACCCCACGCTGGCCGCCAACGTTGTCGACGCGCCGAACGGTGAAATGTACATTGACCTGGTAATGGCTGTCCTGCCACGGGCGGCCCGGCACTTCTTGGAGAGCCTTATGACCGCCGGAACATACAAGTACAAGAGCGAGTTCGCCCGGCGTTACTTCAGTCAGGGCGAAGCTGAGGGCCAGGCCAAAGGGGAGGCCAGAGGGGAGGCCAAGGCGCTGCTGGCGGTCTTGCGGAGCAGGGGGATCACCGTGGACGAGTCGACTGTCGCTCGCGTCGGGGCGTGCACCGATATCGAGCAGCTCGACAGGGCAGCGACAGCACGCTTTGCCAACGAGGTGTTCGTGGACTGACGTCCGGTCGCACTCGAGGCTCGATGCCGACCTTCGCCCTCCGAGGTCGGTGAAGAGCACGGACATGCTTGCCGCGACACGAATCTGCACGCCGACCATGTGATCGGCGTGCAGATTCGGTAATTGTCCTGGTTGGTCAGCGCAGAATGGCCTCGATCTCGTCGGTGGCCTCCGGGCCGTACGTCTCGCGCAGGCGCTTCATGGCGACGTCGTGGTCGAGGGTCCAGTCCTGGGGGCCAACGGTTTCCAGGACCAGGACCGCCACCAGCGAGCCGAGCTGGGCCGAGCGCTCCAGGGACAGGCCCGCGGACTGGCCGGTGAGGAAGCCCGCGCGGAAGCCGTCGCCGACGCCGGTCGGGTCGACCTTGGCGATGTCGGGGACCACGTCGACGTGCAGTTCGGTGCCGTCGCGGTCGACGATCTTGGCGCCCTTCGAGCCGAGGGTGGTGACGCGAATGCCCACGCGCTCACCGATTTCCGCCTCGCTCAGGCCGGTTTTCTGGAGCATGATGCCCCATTCGTACTCATTGGTGAACAGGTAGTCCGCGCCGTCGATGAGGCGCAGGATGGTCTCGCCGTCCACCAACGCCAGCTGCTGGGAGGGGTCGGCGGCGAATCGGATTCCGGCGGCGCGGCACTGATCGGTGTGGCGCAGCATGGCTTCCGGGTCGTCGGCGCCGACGAGCACCAGCTCCAGGTCGCGGCCCAACTGGGTGATGTCGATCTCGCGGGACTCGGTCATGGCGCCCGGGTAGAAGGAGGCGATCTGGGCCATGGTCTCGTCGGTGGTGCAGACGAAGCGCGCGGTGTGGGCCTCGGTGGAGACGCGCACGGCCGAGCAGTCGACGCCGTTGTCCTCCAACCACTTCCGGTACTCGCCCCAGTCCTGGCCGACGGCGCCGACCAGCAGCGGGGTGCGGCCCAGCACGCCCATGGCGTAGCTGATGTTGCCGGCCACGCCGCCCCTGCGGATGACCAGATCATCGACGAGGAAGCTGAGCGACACGTGCTGCAGCTGGTCGGCCAGCAGCACATCGGAGAACTTGCCCGGGAAACGCATGAGGTGATCGGTCGCGATGGAAGCGGACACGGCGATGGTCACGGGGTAGATCCTTCGGTGACGTGCGGCTGCGCACCGGGATACGGAGATGACAGACGCGGGGGCCGGCGGTGGATTACGCGGCCGACAGGGCCGCAGTTCGAAACTACTCTGTCCGAGACAGGGTATTCCAGATCTCGTATGAGTCAGCGCACACAACAGCGCGGAACATCCGGTGTCGGACGTTCCGCGCTGATGGGCGCTATGTCAGTTGAAGCTGTCGCCGCAGGCGCAGGAGCCGGTGGCGTTCGGGTTGTCGATGGTGAAACCCTGCTTCTCGATGGTGTCGACGAAGTCGATCGAGGCACCCTGCACGTAGGGGGCGCTCATGCGGTCGACCGCGAGCTTGACGCCGCCGAACTCCACGACCAGGTCGCCGTCGAGGCTGCGGTCGTCGAAGAAGAGCTGGTAGCGGAGGCCCGCACAACCACCCGGCTGGACTGCGATGCGAAGGGCGAGATCGTCGCGGCCTTCCTGATCCAGCAGCGCCTTGGCCTTCGAGGCGGCGGCATCGGTCAGAGTCACACCGTGAGTGGTGGTCTCGTTCTGCACAGTCATGAACTCTCCTAAGGGACCTGTTTTCAACCCGTGAAGGCGCACGGCTCGATGGCTACCAACACCTGCTGGCAGGCGACTATTCCCTATCCTACGCGGCGCGTATTCCCCGGACGGCCCAGGTTGTGCAGTCGCTGACAGATAGCTGGTGAGGTGTTGGACACAACAATCCGGGAGACCAGGATTTTCCGGCAGACATGTCATCGAATAGCCTGGTCGGCGTGAAGTTCCTGCGCCGTGGCGAGTCCACCCCCACCTCCGACAGCTCCAGCACCGATGCCGTCGCCGCGGTGGAGGACAAGACCGTCACCCTGGGCAAAGGGCGGCCGACCCCGTCACGGCGGGAAGCCGAGGGCCGCCGCCGCGGTCCGGTGGCGCCCGCGCCCAAGACCGCCAAGGAGGCCCGCGCCCGCCGCAAGGCGCTGCGCGGGACCCGCGAGGACCGCAAGGCGTCCTCGGCTGAGCGCAAGGCCGATGCGAACGATCGTCGCTCCCGCATGCTCGCCGGTGAGGAGCAGTTCCTGCTCCCGCGCGACAAGGGCCCGGTCAAGAAGTACGTCCGCGACATCGTGGACGCGCGCCGCAATCTGCTCGGCCTGTTCATGCCGCTGGCGCTGGTGCTGATCCTCAGCATGATCCTGTCGCCGGCGCTGCAGGCGATCGTCACGCTGGCCATGCTGGTGATGATGCTGTTCATGATCATCGAGGGCGTCGTCCTCGGCCGGATCGTGAACAAGCGGGTCCGGGAGCGCTACCCGGACACTGCGGATTCCTCGTTCTCGCTGGGCTGGTACGCCTTCGTGCGCGCCTCGCAGGTGCGGCGCATGCGGGCCCCGAAGCCGCAGGTGAGCCCGGGTGACGCGGTCTAATTGCCGCTGCTGCCGTCGGCGCTGACGGCGCTGGACGGATTCCCTGACGGGCGGTGTCTCACCGCCCGTCAGTTGTGTTCGCGGTAGGTCGAC
>NZ_JBHZCS010000009.1:75841-88745 GCF_042755705.1 Nocardia sp. NPDC059154 | reverse complement strand
GACAGGGCGCGGATCTCGAGCGCCATGCGGTCGCGGTCGCGGTCGACGACCTGGCTGGAACCGGCCATCTCCCAGGCGTTTTCGCGGTGGAAGGGGACGGCCCGGCCGGCCGCGGCCAGCAGGGCGACGATGCGGCGGAACATGGTGACTGCCTCGGGGGTGCCGGTCGCGGTGCGGAACTGACCGGAGGTGATGGTGGTCATGCGCGGATCTCGCTCTCATCGAGGGGTTCGGTGGTGTCTCCGGCCATGAAGCCGAAGGTCAGGGTGCCGAGCGCTGCCATGGCGGTTCCGGCTGCGACGATTGCGGACAGTGCTTGCATGGCAGTAAGTTTTCTCTAGAGAAGTTCCTGCCAACAGTGGCTGTTCTGACATTGTTCGCAAATATCCGGCCAGAGGGGATCGGACCATGCTCTCGAAGGTCGCCGTCGTACTCAACGACAACCTCGCCATGTTCGAATTCGGCGTCGTCTGTGAGATTTTCGGCCTCGACCGGACCGCCGATGGACTGCCCGCCTTCGACTATCGGGTCTGCGGTGCGGAGCCGGGGAAGCCGCTGAAGTCCAGCTCACCCGGCATTCACGTGACTCCGGAGTACGGGCTGGAGGAGCTGCGCGACGCGGATCTGGTTGCCATTCCGGCCTTTCCGATCTTCGCGGACAATCCCTTCGATCGGCGCGTGGTGGATGCCGTGCGGGACGCCGCGCAGGCCGGGGCCACGGTGCTCACGGTGTGCTCGGGGGCCTTCCTCGCCGGCGCGGCCGGACTGCTCGACGGGCGCAAGTGCACCACACACTGGCGATATGTCGATCTGCTGGCGGAACAGTTTCCGCAGGCCACCGTCGATCCCGATGTCCTGTACGTGGACGAGGGCAATCTCATCACCAGCGCGGGCACCGCGGCCGGCATCGACGCCTGCCTGCATCTGGTGCGGCGCGAGCTGGGCAGCAGCGTCGCCAATGCCATCGCCCGCCGCATGGTGGTGCCGCCGCAACGCGATGGCGGGCAGCGGCAGTTCATCGAGCGGCCGGTGGTGGACTGCGATTCCGACAGCCTCAGCGAAACCCTGCACTGGATGGGTGAGCATCTGGAACTTCCGCACACGGTCGAAGCGCTGGCCGCGCGCAGCGCCATGTCGACGCGCACATTCGCGCGCCGCTTCGCCGCCGAGACCGGGACGACGCCGGTGAAATGGCTGACCGGGCAGCGGGTGCTGCTGGCCAAGCAGTTGCTGGAGGACACCGACCTGGATCTCGAATCCCTCGCTCACCGTTGCGGATTCGGGTCCGGGGCGCTGCTGCGCCATCACTTCCAGCGGGTGGTGGGGATCGCGCCCGTCGAGTATCGGCGGCGGTTCGGCGCCCGCGTGTCTTGAATGGCTGGTGCCTGAAACAGGCGCTGTCCGAAGCAGTGCCTCCGGCTACGATGCGCAACCGTGCGTTGGGGAGTGATGATCGCGGCCGTGCCTTTGGCGGTGCTGGTGGCCGGTGGGACCGCCGGGTGCAAGGATCCGCGGAATGCGGCGGGGGACTGTGTGGTGGGGACTTCGCCCGATTCGCATGTGAAGCCGGCGCCCTGCTCGGGGCGGCACGACGGCAAGATCATCGCGAGTGTGAACCATCGATCGGACTGCCCGCAGGGCACGGACTGGTCGTATACCGCCAAGGACCTGAAGGTCATGTGCGTGCGCAACGAGCAGAGCTCCTGAGCCGTATCCGGACGCGGGCGGTGAGACTGCCGTCCGCAGGTGTGTGATCGCCGTGCCTACTCGGCCGGAGCACAGCTGCAGTTGATACCGTGCTGACGTGTCGCACACTGCTCAGACAACCGATCGGCCGCTGCGGACCCTGGTGCTCGGTGGCGCCCGGTCCGGGAAGTCGGCTTACGCGGAACAGTTGGTCGCGTCGGAGGCGGTGCGGTACGTAGCCACCGCGGTGGCCGATCCGGCCGACGCCGACTTCGCCGAACGTATTGCGGCGCACCGGGCTCGGCGGCCCGCGAACTGGACGATCGTGGAGGGCGACGCCGTCGCCGCACTGGCCGAGGCCACCCCCGTCACCCTGGTCGACGACCTGGGCACCTGGCTGACCGCGCGGCTCGACGCTCGCGCCGCCTGGGAGTCGCCGCGCGGCATCGTCGCGCCCGATATCGATGCGCTCGTCAGCGCGGTGGCCGGATACGGGCAGCGGCTGATCATCGTCAGCCCCGAGGTCGGGCTCGGCGTCATTCCGGCGACCGCCTCCGGTCGTCTGTTCCGCGATGAGATCGGCACGCTGAACCAGCGGCTCGCGGAGGTTTGCGACGAGGTCTTCCTGGTGGTGGCCGGGCAGCCGATGCGGATCAAGCCGGACGTCGCGGCCGCGCTCGCGGATGCGGCCGCAGCGAATTCTGCCGCCGCAGTGGCGACTTCGGCCCAGGCGTACGGAGCCGATGCGGATGGGGCTGCGGTGCAGCCGGTTTCGGCCGCTACCGCGGAGGCTAGATCGGTCGGCGCCGGTGCAGTGCTGGGTGCCGCGGCGGCAGTTGGCACTTCGGCCGCGCAGGACGATGTGACGGCGGTCGGTGCAGATACCGCGACCGACGGTGCGGACCTGGCCGGTGCGGGTTCCGCGACCGCGGCCGGGGACGTTTCGGGTGCCCCGGTTCTGACCAAGCCCGTGCGGATTTCGTTCGGGCCGGTGCAGGGTCCCGATGCCGGCGTGCGGAAGGCCGCCGAGGAGCGGCAGTTGCAGCTGACCAAGCCCGCCGGGGCGCTGGGGCGGCTGGAGAAGCTGGCCAACTGGGTCGCGGCATGTCAGGGTGTGTGCCCGCCCAAGCAGTTCGAGCGGGCTCGGGTGGTGGTCTTCGCGGGCGATCACGGGGTGGCGCAGCACGGGGTGTCGGCCTACCCGAGTGAGGTGACCGGGCAGATGGTCGCCAACTTCCTGAACGGCGGGGCGGCGGTGAATGTGCTGGCGCGCCTGGCCGATGCCACCGTCCGGGTCGAGGACATCGCGGTGGATTCCGATACCGCGCCGGAGATCTCGCGGCACAAGGTGCGGCGGTCCAGCGGTTCCATCGATCGTGAGGACGCGCTGACCGAGGCCGAGGTGCAGGCGGCGCTGACAGCGGGCGCGACCATTGCCGACGAGGAAATCGATTCCGGCGCCGACCTTCTCATCGCCGGCGACATGGGCATCGGCAACACCACGCCCGCCACCGTGCTGATCGCGGCCGTCACCGACACCGAGCCGGTGATCGCCGTCGGCCGCGGCACCGGCGTCGACGATGCCGGATGGATCCGCAAGACCGCCGCCGTCCGCGACGCCATGTGGCGGGCCCGCCCGGTGGTCAAGGACCCGGTTGCCCTGCTGCGCACCGCATCCGGCGCGGACTTCGCCGCCATGGCCGGCTTCCTCGCCCGCGCCGCCGCCCGCCGCACCCCGGTCATCCTGGACGGCGTCGTGGTCACCGCCGCCGCCGTGGTCGCCGACCAACTCGCCCCGGGCGCGCGCGCCTGGTGGGTGGCGGGCCATCGCTCCAGCGAGCCCTCCCACACCATCGCCCTCCAGCGCCTGGACCTCGAGCCCCTGGTCGACATGAGCATGCGCCTGGGCGAAGGCTCCGGCGCGGTCGCGGCCCTCCCGCTGCTCCGCGCCGCCGTCGCCACCCTCGGCGAAATGGCGACCTTCGACTCCGCCGGAGTCAGCACGGCCGACACGGGCGCCGAAGCCGCCGGTGCCTAGCTCCCCACCGCTCGCGGCACCGAGTCCCGCCTCGCGAGACGCGGTGCCGGGCAACCCGGTACGACGCCAAGCGGTCGTTACGTCCCGGCCGAGTGCCGCCGCCCGCGACCAGCGCGCGCACGGCAGCTCCACCGATGTGCCCGGCACCGGAGTGGTCGGAGCTGCGCAATGGGCAGCGTGGGAGCGGTTCCGGGTGATCGTGTGAACGGGGTTCGGCTGGCGGTGTCGTGGTTGACCGTGCTGCCGGTGCGGGGGCCGGACGAGGTGGATCGGGCCGTGGCGGGGCGGGCGATTGCGTGGGCGCCGCTGGTCGGGGTGCTGCTCGGGGGACTGGGCGCCGGATTGCTGTGGGGGCTGGGTGAATTGGGGGCCGGGTGGCTGTTGGCCGGGTTTGTGGCGGTGGCCGGGCTGGCGTTGATCACGCGGGGGATGCATATCGACGGGCTGGCCGACACCATGGATGGGCTCGGGAGTTATGGGTCGCCGGAGCGGGCTCGGGAGATCATGAAGAGTGGTGGGGCGGGGCCGTTCGGGGTGGCGGCGCTGGTGTTCGTCATTGGGATTCAGGCGGTTTCGCTGGGGGCGTTGGCCGGGGGCGGGCGGTGGCTCGCGGTGGTGGTCGCGGTCGCTGTCGGGCGGGTCGCGGTTGTGCTGGCCTGCCGGAGGGGGATCGACGCGGCTCCGGGTGCAGGATTCGGGGCGTTGGTGGCGGGGACGCAGCATCCCGTTCTGGGTTGGGTCTGGGGTGGGATCGCGTGTCTCGCAGCGGTGTTCGCCACCGGGAATCCGTGGCAGGGGCCACTGGCCGTGGTAGTGGCGCTGGCGGGGGCGATGCTGCTGGTGCGGCACTGTGTGCGGCGGTTCGGCGGCCTCAACGGTGACGTGCTCGGTGCTGCACTGGAAGTGAGCGTCACGGTCGCTGCCGCAGTGCTGTCGTTCGCCCACTAGGTGCTGCGGCGGGATTCCTCGCCGCCAACTGCGTGGGCTGAAGGTCGGTGCCATCGGCCGGGAATTCGGCAGCCGGAGCCGAGCTCGCGGGATCGGGACGAAGGTGTCGGCGGGCAGCATCCGTTGGGCTCAGTCGATGAGCAGCGCGACACGCCCGAGTATGCGAAATATCGAGGCGCGCAGTGGATTTGCCGCATTCGTCGCAACAGGGTGGCAGTTCGTTTGCCCTTCGCGATCCGACCGCCCGGTGGCCGCGAATACCTCATGATCGCAACTGCCGTGGGTGGGAATGGAGTCGTGCAATGCTCGGAATCCTGATGCAGCTCGGTGTGCTGGTGTTGTTCGCGGTGGTGGCGGTGGGGGTCTTCGTCGTCGGGGATCGGGTGCGGCCGAAGTCGTGGCGGCACAGCGACGATGCGGGGGCGGGGCACATGATGCTGGACATGGTCAATATGTTCTTCGCGGCCATTGTGGCGTTCGTGGTGGTGATCCTGTGGGAGCAGTACGACACCTCCCATGGGCACACGGTGAGCGAGGGCAAGGCGCTGGTCAGCGTGTACGAGACCGCCAATGACATGCCGGCGCAGGATCGTAAGCAGATCCAGTCGCTGGTGACCGACTACACCAAGCAGGTGATCGGCGACGAGTGGAAAGTCATGGACGAGCAGCGGCGGCTGAGCCCGGCCGCGCAAGCGACGCTGGACGATCTGCGCCAGGCGGTGGCCTCCGCGCCCGCCACCGACGCCGATGCCAAGTCGACCCAGGACAAGGCGCTCACCGCGGTGGACGCGATCGCCGAGGCTCGCTACGACCGCGGCCTGGATGCAGCATACCGACTGCCTGGATTCCTTTATGTGGCGCTGTGGTTCGCGACCGTCATGCTGCTGTTCGGCACGGTCTTCTCCGGCGTGGTGGTCACCAAGCGCAGCATCCTCATGACCGGACTCTTCGGTGTGGTGATCGGCGCGGTCATCGTGGCCATCTACCAGCTGGACCAGCCGTTCTCGGGCGGCAATCACGTCTCCAAGGACGCGTACGAACTGGCCCTGGCCCGCTTCCAGCACATCGCCTCGGACGCGCCGGTGGCGAGCGGCGGCAATCCGCGCTGATCTGCTCGACCGAGCAACCCGCACTTGGCTTTCGGAGGCAACGTGAACGGAACTCGAAGAACAGCACGAGGATTCGCGGCGGCGACGGCGGTACCACTGACCGCGGCGCTGCTCGCCATTCATCCGAAGGTAGCCGCCGCCGATCCCGGACTCCCGGAGCTGCCGCTGATCGGTGAGATCATCAGCGGCAGCGCGGCTCCGGATACCGGGGCCGCACCGATCTACGCGTCCACCGGGAGCGCGCTCGGGCTCGGTACGGGCAGCAGCTACACCGGTAGCCAGGGTGGCGCGGGCAAGGGTAGGGCCACCACCGGCAGCTCGGCGGGAGTGGCGCAGAGTCCGGTGGCCGGAGTCCCGCTCGGTACCGGCGCGTCCGGCAGCGCCGAACCAGCGGGCGAAACCGCGCCGCGCACAGCGGATCTCGCAATACCCGGACCGGCCACGGAGAGTCCGGCCTCCGCCCCGAACACCCTCGGCGGCCTGCTCGGCCTGAACTCGGGCAGCGTGCTCACCGCCTGTGCGGGCAGCGCTGCGCTGGGCAGTGCGGCACTGGGTTTGGGCCTTCTGACCGGCAGCAGCATGGGCTCGGGGTTGATCGGCCCCGGCTTCGTGCCCGGATCCAGCGGGCTGGTCGGGCCGGGCTCGGCCGGAGCGGGCAGCGTGGCGGTGGGCAGCGCGGCCACCGGAAGCGCACTGCTGACCTGCATGCTCATGCTGCCGGTGCCCATGGCGCCGGGACCCGGTATCCCGCTGCAGATCCCGCCCGCGCCTGCCATTGTGCCCGCGGCCGCACCGATACCCGTACCGGCGCCTGCGGCGATTCCCCCTGCCCCGGTGCCGGTTCCGCCGCTGCCGCCCCCACCGCCGCCCGTCGAGTACGCCGCCCCCATCCCAACCGAGCAACGGCTGCCCCTGACCGCTCTCCAGGTCATGACCGTCATGATCATCACCATCATCGCCGGGGCCCGCGCCCGCCTCGCTCGTGCCCACCGCGGAGCGGTCGACTAGCGCAAGGTCGCCTCAACCGGGGTGCGCCTCGAGGCAGACGACATCGTGCTGCCCGGCTCCTGCACCCGCACCGTCGACGCCCGCCCGGGCGACGAGTTCATCGGCGAGTTCGCGGGAAGCAGTCGTCGAGTCGAAAGTCATTGCCGGAATCTGGCTTCCAGGTCAGTTGCGGTGGCCTGGAGATCAGCCGGGGTGTTGGTCTTGAAAATGCCCTGGAATCCCGCCTCGGCCTTGATCGCCGCCTCTACCTCCGGGTCGTGGTAGATCTGCGTCAGCTGCACGTACTTCGGGTTGTCCTTGTCTGCGGCGCGCGCGGCGAAGATATTGATGTACTGCTTCAGGTCCGGACGGTTCGGGTCATCGGTGTAGATGATCCGATCATTGGTCAGTCCCGCCTGCCGCGCCCAGGTGTCGTCGACGTAGGCGGCATCCACGCTGTCCAGTGACGCGGCGGTCAGCGTCGGGTCGATGGTGGTGAGCCGGACCTTGGAGGCGGACTTGTCGACGTCCTCGAGCTTCGAATCCCACGAGCCGCCGTTCTTCAGCACGATCAGCCCGGCGGCGGCCAGGTTGAGCAGCGGCCGCACCTGATTGGCGGGATTGTTGCTCAGGGTGATCTCCCCGCCCTGGGGGATCTCCGACACCGACCTGTGCTTCTTCGAATACAGGCCCAGCGGATAGATCTCCGTGGCCCCGATCGGTACGAGCGTGTCGTTGTTGCGGGCGTTGTAGTTGGCCAGATACCGGATGTGCTGGAACTTGTTGAGGTCGATGCGCCCCTGGGATAGCGCTGGATTCGGCTGGTTGTAGTCGGTGAAATTGGTGAACTCGACCGTGATGCCCGCGGCGGCGGCCTTCCTCTTGAACACGTCCCAGTGCGGTTGTGAGAGATCGTTCACGCCGATGCGGACCACGTCGCCGTGGTGTTCCGTGCCACAGGCGGCCGTCAGGGCCAGCGCGAACAGGACCGGAATCACCAGGAAACGGCGGAATCTTCGCATTTCACGCACCGTAGGCGAGCGGTCGTCGCGGCCGGAAGCGTTTGGCTCCCCGGGATCGCAATCATTGCCCGGCGATTGCCCGCACGGTTGCATGGCCGGGTTCGATTTCCACCGGTCACGAAGCAGTACAAGCATGCGGGAGCACGAGTGAAATTCCATCGGGTACTGGCGATCCCGGTCCTGGTAGCAGCCGTCGCGAGCCTCACCCTCACGGCCTGCGGCAGCAGCGGCGACTCCGGCGGCACCACGGTGCGCATCGGCACCACCGAGTCCGATCCGCACTGGGACGTCTTCAAGGACAAGGCCAAGGAACAGGGCATCAACCTGAATATCGTCCACTACTCGGACTACTCGCAGCCGAATACGGCGCTGGCGCAGAAGCAGATCGATGTGAATCTGTTCCAGCACTTGCAGTTCCTGGGGCAGTACAACGTGGCCAACAATCAGGATCTGACGCCGATCGGGGCGACGCAGATCGTGCCGCTGGGGCTGTATTCCAAGAAGCACAAGTCGGTGGCCGAGATCCCGCAGGGCGGGGAGATCGCCATTCCGAACGATCCGACCAATCAGGCGCGGGCGCTGTTCGTCCTGCAGGCGGCCGGACTGCTGAAGATCAACGGGTCCGTTCGCCAGCCGACGCCCGCCGACGTGGACAAGGGCGCGTCCAAGGTGAAGGTGACCGCGGTCGACGCGGCGCAGACGGCGCTGTCGCTGGAGTCGGTGGACGGGTCCGTCGTCAACAACACCTACCTGCTCAAGTCCGGAATCGATCCGAAATCCGCGCTGTACAAGGATGATCCGGGCAATCCCGGCGCCGAGCCGTACATCAATGCGTTCGTGACCCGGGCCGCGGACAAAGGCAATGCCACCTACCTGAAGCTGGTGGACATCTTCCACAGCCCCGAGGTGCAGAAGTCGGTGCAGGAGGATTCCAAGGGCACCTCGCTCGAAGTGACGAAGAGCGGGCCCGAGCTGGAGCAGATCCTGGCGCGGGTGCAGCAGACGATCCGCGACAGCAAGTGAGCGACGACGGTGCCGCAACCGGCGAGAATTCGGCCGCGACCCGCGGGAGCTCCGTCGCGGCCGTCGAATTCCGGTCGGTCACCAAGGTTTTCCGGACCGGCAAGCAGCGCCACACGGCGCTCGACGGCATCGACCTGCGCATCGAGCGGGGCGAGATCTTCGGTGTGATCGGCTATTCCGGCGCGGGCAAGTCCACGCTGGTCCGGCTGATCAACGCCCTCGAGCAACCCACCGGCGGCACCGTGCTCGTCTCCGGCGACCCCATCACCGGCGTCCCGGAATCGCGGGTGCGGCAACTGCGCCGCGATATCGGCATGGTGTTCCAGCAGTTCAACCTGTTCCGCTCGCGCACCGCCGCCGGCAATATCGAATACCCGTTGAAAGTGGCGGGCTGGCCACGTGCGCGGCGCAAGGCGCGCGTGGCGGAACTGCTGGAGTTCGTGGGGCTTTCGGACAAAGCGCGCAGCTACCCGGACCAGTTGTCCGGCGGCCAGAAGCAGCGCGTCGGCATCGCCCGGGCACTGGCCACCTCGCCGTCACTACTGCTCGCCGACGAGGCGACCTCTGCGCTGGACCCGGAGACCACCGGCGAGGTGCTCCGACTGCTGAAGAAGATCAACCGCGAGCTCGGCGTCACCATCGTGGTCATCACCCACGAAATGGACGTCATCCGCGCGGTGGCAGACCGCGTGGCAGTGCTGGCCGAGGGCCGAATCGTGGAGTTGGCCAGCACGTTCGAGGTGTTCTCGGCACCCGCCGCCCCACCCACCCGATCATTCGTCGAGACGGTCCTGCACAACCGTCCGACCGCCGACGAACTACGGCGGCTGGGAGAACGGCGTGCCGGCCGCCTGGTGACCGTTGCCGTCGACGACGAGAACGGGATCGGTCCGGCCCTGTCCGCCGCCGCAGCCCAGGGCGTGAGCTTCGAGATCGTCTTCGGCGGCGTGAGCACCTTGCAGGACAAAACCTTCGGCAGCCTGACCCTCGCCCTGGACGGCCCCGACGACGCCGTGCGTCAAGTGGCCGAGCGCCTCGCCACCCGCGCCGCGACAACGGCCCCCAGGCTCGCCGGGTCGACAAACACGGACACCATGGCAGCAGCGTCTCCCGACAGCGCCCAATCTGCTACGCCCGAGCGTTTCAAGCCTGAGGCGTCCGTTCGTCCGGGAGCGGCGGTGGATTCCGCCGAGTCGGCAGAGCACAACGCAGAAGCCGAGAGCGATCGGAGGAGTGCATGAGCGGCGCTGCGAGCAGTCTGGCTGCCGTACATACGGATTGGGATCGGCTGCGGCCTGTGCTCAGTGAGGCTGTTGGGACCACGATCTACCTGGTGCTGCTCACCTTTGTTGTCGGCGGCACCATTGGGCTGGCGTTGGGGACCGCGCTCTTTACGACGCGGAAAGGTGGGTTGCTGGCGAACGCGCCGATCAATCTGGTGTTGAACGTGCTGGTGAATGTGGTGCGGCCGATTCCGTTCATCATCTTGCTGGCTGCGCTGGGGCCGGTGACGCTGAAGGTGATCGGGACGACGATCGGGACGGATGCGGCGGCGTTCGTGATGATCGTGGCGGCTTCGTTCGGGATCGCGCGGATTGTCGAGCAGAATCTGGTGACCGTGGATCCGGGGGTGATCGAGGCGGCGCGGTCGATGGGGGCGGGGCCGCTGCGGATCATTCTCACCCTGCTGATTCCGGAAGCGTTGGGGCCCTTGGTGCTCGGGTACACCTTCGTTGTCATCGCCATTGTCGACATGTCCGCGATGGCCGGGACGGTCGGCGGTGGCGGGCTGGGCGACTTCGCGCTGGTGTACGGCTATCAGCGGTTCGACTGGCAGGTCACGCTGGTGGCGACGCTGATCATTATCGCCGGGGTGCAGGGGATTCAGTTCCTCGGCAACTGGCTGGCCCGCCGGGTGCTGCGCCGATGAGGACGCGCGCGACCCGGCGGGACATTGGTCAGCTCAGCTTCTCCAGCTTCGGAACCTGCCACTGCCCGTTCAGCACCTCGTCTTTTGGCGCGTATAGCCGCAGGGTGAGGGAGAACGGGCCGGTCTCCGGAATGGGCAGCCAGTGCCCGTCGGGCACGTCCGCGCCGGGATCGGCGCTCTGCACGGCGATCTCGACCGTGCCGTCGGCGGCGGGTTTGAGCGGCACCAGGTGGCCCACAGAGTAGATGCCCGCCGGATTCTGGATCAGGTAGCTCTGGTCGTCATAGGCCGTGAGCGACCAGAACGCGCCGACCGGCGGCAGCTGATCCTTGGCGAAGGTCACCCGGAATCGGCTGCCGCTCTCGGCCTTCGTGTCGATGCTCGGATACACCGCGTCCCGAGGCAGATTCGCGCCCAGGCCGACCGCCGCGACCTGCGCCCGCAACATGTAGTTCGTGCCGTACGTGCCGATATTGAGATCGAAGGTCCAGTCGTTCTGATGCTGGGCCTGGGGGTCCCGGAAGGCGGCGAGCTGTTTGCGAGCATCGGCGATGGCCGCGGTGAGGACGTCCGGGGGCGCGGTGCTCGCGGTGGCGTCGGCGGTGATGCCGATGGCGGCGAACCGCTTCATGGCCTCGGCGTCATCGGGCGCGGGCGGGTTGCGGGCCATCACCGCGCACATGCGGGTGAAGAAGGTGGGGCCGTCCATCTTCATCACCATCTGGGCCGGGACGCCGCCGCCCGCGAGCTGGGCGCCCGGGCCGCCGTACACCGCGCTCGGGTCGGCGCTCCAGTCGCTGAGCGGGGCCAGCTTCAGCTTCTGCTGCAGAGCCCGCACGTGCTTGATGTCGTTGTCGCCCTTGTACTCGATGCGGCCGAGCAACCAGCTGGTATCGGTGGGCATGGCCAGCTGGGTCATGCCGTCGGGCACCGTGCCCTTCCAGCCCGGCCCGGTGACCAGGTAGGTGTACGGCGGGCTGGTAACCCCGTCGTCGAGCCGGGGGTTCGTGCTGGCCGGATCGTGCACCGTGTTGGTCCACGCGTCCAGGAGCTGCATGAGCCAATATCGGCCGGATTCGATGGCGGGCACCTGCACCACCATCGGCTCGGTGCTCAGGTCCAGCCAGGCCTGCGAGTAGAGGGTGTCCAGGTTGAGCCGGACCACCTGCTTCTCCTCCGGCGTGGGCGGATTCTGGTGCACGAATTGATTGGCCGGGCCGCCGGTTTCGCGGGTGACGTCCATGAGCACCAGCGGAAACCCGAAGATGTAGGCATCGGTGGCGACGGCCCTGGGGTCGTTGGAGGCGGGGGTGGTGATGGTCGCGGTCGAGCTGCTGCCCGACTTGCTGCAGGCGGCCAGGCCGAGGGTGGCCAGCGCGGCGGCGCCGAGTCCGAGGGCCGTGCGGCGGTTGACGCGCGGGGCGTCGCCAGTGGACGGGAGATCCATTGATACCGAGTCCTTTCCGAGAGGGTGTGGTGGCGAGGAGGACTTCCGGTGAAACGAACACCCTATTGCAGTGGCGCTGCAAGTATAGTGGCTAACCAGTGGTTACCGTACTGCTGCGGCAGCGAAGGAGCGCGCAAAATGAGCTCGGCCGATCTGATCGTCACCGGTGGACCGATCGTCACCGTCGACGCGAACCACCCGAATCCCTCCCATGTCGCCGTGACCGACGGCCGGATCATCGCCGTCGGCGGGGACGAGGTGCTGGACCGGCGCGGCGGCGGCACCGAGATCGTCGATCTGGGCGGGCGGGCGCTGCTGCCGGGATTCGTTGAGGCGCACACCCATCCGACCCAGGACCAGATGATGTTCACCGACCTGGTCGTCGACATCCGCCCGATCACCACCTGCCCCGGCGCCGAGGACGTGCTGCGCACCATGAAGGAAACGCTGGCCGCCGCGCCCGCCGGGCGGCCCGTCATCTTCTACGGCGGCCCGGCGACCGCGAGCACGCCCGGGGCCTCGTGAGTCCTCGCCCCGGAGGAGCGGATCAGCGTCGACGACGCCCTCGCCTTCCATCACCCCGGGCAAGTACGCCGATCTCGTTGTCCTGGACCGCGACCCGCGCACGACCGACCCGGACACCTGGCACGACATCGCCGTCCACGCCACCTACCTCGCGGGAAACCCCACCTACCAGGCATAGACGAACGTGAA
>NZ_JBHZCS010000009.1:0-75831 GCF_042755705.1 Nocardia sp. NPDC059154 | reverse complement strand
AGACGTGGGGAAGGGAGTTTCCTTCAACGCCCTCTACTGCGGGGAACCCCCCCCTCACCGGAGGGGGAGGAGTGTGGGGGGCCCACCCCCGGGAGGGGTCCCCGGCCCTTCACGGAGGACGACTACAGGTTGACCGGGTAGGTCGGTTCCTGGATCTCGGGCTTGATGCGGTTCTCGACGAAGATGCCGTGCCAGATCATGAAGACGATCAAGGTCCAGAGGCGGCGGCTGTGGTCGACCGGGCCGGTGCGGTGGGCCTCCAGCATGGCCAGGATGGCCTGCTTGTTGAGCAGGTGGTCGGTGCCGGACTCGGTGATCTGGGCGCGGGCCCAGTCGTAGAGCTCCGGGCCGCGCAGCCAGTGGCGCAGGGGGACCGGGAAGCCGAGCTTGGCGCGGTTGAGGACGTGCGGGGGCACGATGTCCGTGAGCGCCTGGCGCAGGGCGTATTTGGTGGTTTCCTTGGTGATCTTCTGGTCGACCGGGATCTTCTCGGCGACCTTGAAGACCTCGGGGTCCAGGAAGGGGACGCGCAGTTCCAGGGAGTTGGCCATGGTCATCTTGTCGGCCTTGACCAGGATGTCGCCGCGCAGCCAGGTGAACAGGTCCAGGTGCTGCATGCGCGCCACCGGATCCCAGTGGTAGCCCTGCATGGCGTAGATGGGGGCGGTCACGTCCTGGTGGGTCCACTCGGGGTGGAATTCCCGCAGCACCGAACGCAATTGGGCGTCGTTGAAGCTGCGGGCGTTGCCGTAGTAGCGCTCTTCCAGGGTGAGCGAGCCGCGGTGCAGCAGGCTCTTGCCGCGGGTGCCCTCCGGAATCCGGTCCGACAGCCTGCCCGCCAGCTTGCGCAGCGGCTTGGGCAGGAATTCGAAGGGCTTGAGCGACAGCGGTTCCCGGTAGATGGTGTAGCCGCCGAACAGCTCGTCGGAACCCTCGCCCGACAGCACCACCTTGACGTGCTTGCGGGCCTCCTTGGCCACGAAGTACAGCGGCACCAGCGCCGGGTCGGCCACGGGCTCGTCCAGGTACCAGACGATCTCGGGAATGGCGGCAGCGTACTCCTCGGGGGAGACCATGCGGATGTAGTGCTTGGCGCCGATGGCCTCGGCGGTCTCGGCCGCCACGTCGGCCTCGGAGTAGCCCTGCCGCTCGAACGCCGAGGTGAAGGTCAGCAGGTTCGGGTTGTGCCGAATGGCCAGCGCCGCAATGGCGGTGGAGTCGATGCCGCCGGACAGGAACGCGCCGACGGTGACGTCCGCGCGCATGTGCTTGGCGACGGAGTCCTCGAGTGCCTCCGCGATTTCCCGGTACCGCTTGGCCTCCGAGCCCGCCGCGAACTTCTGCACCCGGAACTGCGGGTTGAAGTAGCGGGTCACCCGCGGGGTCTCGCCCGGCTCGACCCAGGCGTAGCAACCGGATTCGAGGCGGCGGACGTCCTTGTGCAGGGTCTCGGCCTCGGGCACGTACTGCAGCACCGTGTAGTGCTCGAGCGCGCGCGGGTCCAGGTCGTCGGAAAGCTCCAGCGCCGGAAGCAGACCCAGCAGGCTCTTCTTCTCGCTGGAGAAGGCGGTGCCGCCGGCGCCGGTGGCGATGAACAGCGGCTTGATGCCGAACGGGTCGCGCGCCAGGAACAGCTTGTTCAGCTGCGTGTCCCAGATCGCGAAGGCGAACATGCCGCGCAGCCGGCTCGGGGCCTTGGCGCCCCAGTAGTGGAAGGCGGCCATGATGGCCTCACCGTCGCCCTCGGTGCGGAACATCGGCTCATCGCCGAACTCCGCCTCGTGCGCCTCCTTCAGCTCGGCGCGCAGCTCGAGATAGTTGTAGATCTCGCCATTGAAGGTCATGGCGTACCGCTCGGGGTTCTCCGGCGGACCCCAGCGCAGCGGCTGGTGCGAGTGCTCGATATCGATGATCGACAGGCGGTTGAAGCCGAAGATCATGCGGTCGTCGTTCCAGGTGCCGCGCTCGTCGGGGCCACGATGGCGCTGGCAGTGCAGGGCCTCGTACACCTGTGCCGCGGTGGTTTCGACCGTCCGCCCATCCGGAGTAGTAGCCGTTGTAGCTGTCAGAAATCCGAGCAGACCACACACTGCGCCGAGAACCTCTTTCCGGGGTCTAGGGATTGGGGCGTACCCGTACGGGCACGCTGGACGCGAAACCTACTGCCCGAGTATGCCGTACCCGGGCAGATCCCGCCGCCAGAGGCCGTATCCACTGCATATGAGGTTTCCGGAGTGTCGAAAGGGACCCAGTCACAACGGGGGGCGTTCTTTGGTCTACGCTGCGTAGTACTTGGGAAACTCTCAGGGTCGGTTGCGCGTTCGCGCGTATCCTCCCCGAGGTCCAGAACTGTGCTGAAAATGTGTCGCCCGGCGGAAGGGAGTCCGGGCGACGCGGTGTCGGAATGACGACCAGGAAGGCGTTGAGCGTGGCGCACAAGGCGAGCGAGGCGATAGGGGCACGACCCGCCCGGGGTCGGCGGGGCCGCATCCTTCGGCGGGCCGGGCTGGCGGTGTCCTTGGGGATGACCGCGATGCTCGTCTCCGGCTGCTCGATCGACAACCCGTGGCTTCGGTTCGGCTGGCCTTCGGGCATCACGCCGCAGGCCACCCGCATGCGCGAGCTGTGGACCTGGTCCGTGCTCGCCGCCCTCGCGATGGGCGTGCTGGTGTGGGGCCTGACCTTCTGGACCATCGCGTTCCACCGCAAGAAGCCGAACTCCCCGGAGTTCCCGCGGCAGACCGGTTACAACGTGCCGCTGGAGCTGAGCTACACGGCGATTCCGTTCGTGATCATCGCCGTGCTGTTCTACTTCACCGTGGTGGTGCAGAACTACGTCCACGAGAAGGTCGGTAACCCGGACGTCGTGGTCGACGTGACCGCGTTCCAGTGGAACTGGAAGTTCGGTTACCAGAAGGTCGACCTCAAGGACGGCAGCCCGGTCTACGACGGCGTCGACACCGAGCGCCAGGACATGAACCAGGACATCAAGGACCGCTACAAGGAAGCGACCAAGGATGGCCACCCGCAGCCGGGCCCGAACAACGGCCTGCCCGCGAACGACATCTCGTACCTGCACTACGACAAGGTCGAGACCGTCGGCACCTCCAACGAGGTTCCGGTGCTGGTCCTGCCGTCCGGCAAGAACATCGAGTTCCAGCTGGCCGCCGCGGACGTCATCCACTCGTTCTGGGTGCCGGAGTTCCTGTTCAAGCGCGACGTGATGCCGAACCCGAAGCAGAACAACTCGGACAACGTCTTCCAGATCACCAAGATCGAGAAGGAAGGCGCGTTCGTCGGCCGGTGCGCCGAGATGTGCGGCACCTTCCACTCGATGATGAACTTCGAGATCCGCGTGGTGTCCCCGGCGGACTTCCAGAAGTACATGGACGCGCGGATCAAGGACCACAAGACCAACGCCGAGGCGCTGGCCAGCATCGGTCAGTCGCCGGTGGCGACCTCCACCAAGCCGTTCAACACCGACCGCAAGGCGCGCGGTAACGAACTCGCCGACGCCAAGTGAGGATGAACTGACATGAAGGTCGAAGCTCGCATCTTCGAACTGATCACGGTGTTCTTCGTGATCGTGGCCGTCGTGTACGGCTACTTCACCGGCCGCTCGCGCACCGGCGTCGAGTGGGCGGGTACCACCGCCATCGTGCTGTCGGCGGGCCTGGCCCTGATCGTGGCCACCTACTTCCGCTTCGTCGCCCGTCGTCTGGACCTGCGTCCCGAGGACTACGAAGAGGCGGAGATCGTCGACGGCGCCGGCGACCTGGGCTTCTTCTCGCCCGGCTCGTTCTGGCCCATCCTGCTGGCCGGTGCGGGCTCCATCGCCGCCCTCGGCTTCGCGTTCTTCCAGTTCTGGCTGATCGGCCTCGGCGTGATCTGCATCCTGGTCGCCGCCGGCGGCCTGGTGTTCGAGTACCACCTCGGCCCGGAAAAGCACTGACGTAGCTCACGAAGCGCCCCACTCGGAATCCGGGTGGGGCGCTTTGCTGTTCGCACATGGGTTGGGAATGTGACCGGGGGCGAACGGGTTTCGGGCTCGCGGGGTGTGAGTCCGAGAGACTTTCGGTCGAGCTCAGATACCCAGGGCGTGCTTGAGGCGGGTGGTCCGCGGGGACATGGAGGTCAGGCCCAGGAGGGCTCGGGGGAAGCGGGGCTGGATTTGCGGCGGGCGGGTGCGGATGGCGGTTTCGATCCAGCGGGCGGCCTCGGCGGGGTCCAGGGCGGGGTTCTGGGGGAGGTGGGCGGGGGAGCCGGAGTCGAGCGTGAAGGCGGGGTACCGGACCGTGGTGACGTGGATGCCGCGGGGGGAGAGTTCGGCGTCGGCGCATTGGCCGAAGGTGGTCCAGGCGGCCTGGGCGCTGGCGTAGGAGGCGAAATTGGGGGCGGCGCCGGTGTCGGCGCTCCAGGGGCCGACATTCACCACGTGGCCGGAGCCGCCGGCCAGCATGGCGGGCAGCAGGCCGAGGGTCAGGCGCAGGGGTCCGAAGTAGTAGGCGGCCATCATGCGCTGGTAGTCGCGGAAGCGGTCCAAGGATTGCAGCACCGGGCGGCGGGTGGGGCGGCCGGTGTTGTTGACCAGGACGTCGACGGTGTCGAACTCGGTGAGCAGCCACTCGACCAGCTGATCGACATCGCCGAGGGCGGAGATGTCGCAGCGGAACCAGTGGGCGCGGCCCCCGGCCTCGATGATGGTGGCGCACTCCTCGACCAGCTGAGAGCCGTTGCGCGCCACCAGGATTACCTCGGCACCGTGAAAACCCAGTAGTCGCACGGTCTCTCGGCCGATCTCGGAGCAGGCGTCGGTGACGACGATTCGTTTGCCCGCGATGGGGCGTTCCCCCGCAAGGTGTCCGGCGGTGCGGGGACGGCGGGCAGCACGGAATTCGATCATGGGACAGGCAACCTTCATCTGAGGATTGAGCATGAACCATGCACCGACACCCCGCCGACAGTGCCGATACCGCCGCCCCGCCCGGCTGCTAATCGATAGCTGGCAGTGCGGCGGAACACATTCTATTCGGTCGGGTCATAACGCCGGGCGCGTTCGGCGAGACAGATCTCGTCGATTGCGGACACGATGTCCCGCAACAGTTCCGAGGGCAATGCCGCCGGCCGCAACCGGCAGGTGAAGGTGATGAAGCCGTGGTCCTCGTTGTCGAGTTCGCGCAGGTAGCGAGACCGTACGCCATAGGTCATGGCCGAGATGACGGTGAAGCAGCCGGTGCGTTCGCGGTGCCCGGCGAACAGGTCGTGCAGGCCGTGGAAGACCCGGGCGTAGGAGGACAGGGGCGCGAAAACCGAGACGCGGTACGCCGGTCCGCGCTCGGAGGAGCTGATGACGGTGTCGGCCAGGTACTCGGCGTCGCGCAGGGTCAGCACCTTCGGAGCGAACATGAGCGCGCCGGCGGCGGCATTGCGGACCGGCATACCGGCGCGGCCGCCCGCGGATGCGGCGATGGCGCCCAGCGACTTTCGGGCGCGCGCGCCGACCTCGCGGCGGGCGCGCAGCGAGAGGTTGGGGGTGGTGGGGTGCAGGCTCGACCACTGGCCGAAGCGCACGGTGCCCAGCTGCACGGTGCCGGTACCGACCGGCCGGGCAACTTTCAGGGGCGCGGTGTCCACCCAGCGGCCCACCTGCAGCATGGCGTCACCCGGCGACTGGATCTCGCGATAGGAGTGCTCCACCCAGGTGTCGAAGTCCAGGAACCGGTGTGCGTCGGTGGTGAGCCAGGTGCGGTCCTTGTCCACACTGGTGACCTCGAGCGTCAGCGCGGTGATGATCCCGGTGCGCCCGCCGCCGCCCAGGATCCGGCGGAACCGCTCCGCGTGATGGGTGCGCCCGCAGGTGCCGAATCGCCCGTCCTGATCGACGTATTCGAGCTCGACCACATTGTCGCTGAACATGCCGAAGCGATGCGACGCCGCCGACAGCCCGCCCACTGCCGCGAATCCGCCCGCCGTGATGTCCCGATGGTCGCCGACCACGGGCAGCCCGAGCCCGTGCGCGCCCAGCGTCCGGTCGATGTCGTAGAGGCGCGCCCCCGCCTGCACCCGCACCGTCCTGGCGTCGGCGTCCACCACCTGGACCCGGTTCATCTTCCGCAGGCTCAGCACGCTGCCCTGATCGGGCAGCGCGAGCTCGTCCTCCGGCCGTTCCCCACCCCGGATGATCAGCGGTTTCGTCGAACGACGTGAATCCCGAACGGTCCGAACCACATCCGCGGTATCGCGGGGCAGAAATTCGTCGGGGTGGGTGGAGACGGGCGTGCTCATGGCGCTACAGCTAACCATAGTCACGCGCATTGTGCTCGTCCTTGGACGGGCGTCCTAGTGAGCACTGCGCGGACACGCCGTGAACAGCGCGTTTTAGGTTGTGGGACACAGGTTCCCTGCGGGTTTGCGGGCAGCGTTTGTCGCCCCTCGCGCGTAGAGTCCGGGCCATGAGTTTCCTGGGCGGGGTGTTCGGTTCGCCACGAAATCGGTTCGGCAAGAAGGTTTTGGAACAGGTGCTCGGCTACGAGGCCGTGGAGACGGCGCACTTCGATACCGAGGCGTTCGAGATCGGCTACCGGCTGAAGAACGGGTACGTCGCCAAGATGAACCTGGGCACGCTGTACCGCCGGTTCGACGGGAAGATCACCGCCGGGCTGTTCCAGGCCGTCGACAGCCTCATCCTGCCGCCGGAGGCGCCGCAGGGCTGGGAGCAGGTGGCGCCCAGGCTGCGACCGGTGCTGCGGCGGGCCGGGTACGGGTCGGGCACGATCCGGGTCGGTGAGCTGGAGGGGCGGGACCTGGTGCTCTCGCGTCCGGCGCTGCCGTTCCTGATCGAGATGGTGGTCATCGATCTGCCCAGCACCGTGCAATTCGTGACGAAGCAGGAACTGTCGAGCTGGGGCGTGGACGCCGAGCAGGTCTACGCCGTCGCGCACGCCAATCTCACCGAGCTGGCCATGAACACGCTGGAGGCCCTCGAACCGCCGCAGGGGATGCGGGTGATGGACTTCGTCGACGACGACGGCGAGAGCTATGTCGGTTCGCTGCCGCTGGTGGCCGGGTGGCTCGAGGGCGTGCGGGCCCGAACCGCCACGCGCCCACTGCTTTTCCTACCCGGGCACCTGGGCATGCTGGTCGTGCTGGACGCGACGCCCACCGCCCTGCCGCAACTGCTGGCGCTGGCGGCGGAGCGGCTCGAGGGGGCGCTGCGACCGCTGTCCGCGGTTCCGTACACCGTCGACGACAACGGCGACGTGGTTCCGTTCGAGGTGGCCGCGGATCATCCGGTTTACGGGCTCATCCGCCGCGCGCAGGCGCAGCTCGCGGTGGCGGCGTATCACGCGCAGACCGAGCGGCTGCGCGCCGAGGCGGAGCGCGAGGGCGCGATCATGGAACTGCTGCACGTGCGGGCGCCCGACGGCAGCGAGTACACCATGACCTCCTGGACCGACGGGGTCACAAATCTGCTGCCCGCCGCCGACTTCATCTGCTTCGTCACCGGCGACGGCGATGTCTTCCGCGTCGCCTGGGAGGACGTGTCCGGGCTGGTGGCACTGGAACTCGCCGCCGAGTACGACCCGCCGCGCTATCGCGTGCACGACCATCCGCCCGCCGAGATCATGAACCGCCTGCGCACACTCGCCAGCTGACTGTGTGCCCTGCGACCAACTCGGTGCCCTGCAACCACGTCGGTGCGGCGGCGCGCCGTCGGTGTGGCGCGATATCCGCACGATTCTGTCGCCTCGGTCGGCTAGGGTCGCGGCGTGGACAGGGCGCAGCTGACAGCGGACATGGCCGACGGGGCGAGACCGGAGTTCCTCTTCTTCTGGGGGCACACCCGCACCCCCGGCCACGAGGTCGGCAAGTGGGTGCTCAGCCAGTGGTGGCCGGTCGAATTCAGCATCGACGGCCAGAACTACGGCAGCGCAGAGCATTTCATGATGGCCGAGAAGGCCCGCCTGTTCGGCGACGAGGACATGCGCACCCGCATCCTGTCCAGCGACACCCCCGCCGACGCCAAGCGCATGGGGCGCGCCATCTCCGGCTTCGACCAGGACACCTGGGAAGCCCACCGCTTCGACATCGTGCTCCGCGCCAGCATCGCCAAATTCGGCCAGCACGACCAGCTCCGCGACTTCCTGCTCGCCACCGCCGGCAAGGTGCTCGTCGAAGCCGCTCCCCGCGACACCATCTGGGGCATCGGCCTGGGTGCCGACAACCCCTCCGCCGCCGACCCGGCGCGCTGGCGCGGCGAGAACCTGCTGGGCTTCGCCCTCATGGACGCCCGGGACGCCCTGGCCCCGGCCCGCCAGTCCTGACCCGCCCCGCGGTGGGGGAGGATCGGGGGATGGACATGCTGCGGAGTCGTGAGGTGTACGCGAATCGGTGGATCACGCTGCGAGAGGACGTGGTTCGGCAGGCCGACGGGGAGGAGTCGGTGTACGCCTACATCCGGAAGGCGGATTTCGCGATCGTGATTCCGTGGGATGGCGAGCGATTCCACCTGGTCGAGCAGTATCGGTATCCGCTGGGGCGCAGGTGCTGGGAGTTCCCGGGCGGGGCGGTGGCGGGGGAGAGCGATCCGATCGCGGTGGCTCGGCAGGAGCTGCGGGAGGAGACGGGGTTGCGGGCCGGCCGGCTGACGGCGCTGGGGAAGGTGGCGCCCGCCCCGGCCACCAGCACGCACTACGGGACCGTGGTGCTGGCCACCGAGCTGACGGCGGGGCCGCACGAGCGGGAGCCCTCCGAGATGGACATGGAGTCCGCCTGGTTCACCCGGGACGAGGTGGAGGCCATGATCCTGGCGGGCGCGATCGTGGATGCCCAGAGTGTGGCCGCGTATTCCCTGCTGTTGCTGCACGAAAGGCGCGGCGGGCAGTACAGCTAGCCCCGGTCGGCGTGCTCGATGAGGCCCGCGACGACCTCGGGGAAATCGGCGGTGATCTGGGGGCCGATCTCGGGGCCGAGGGTGGCGGCGGCGGGGCCGGTGATCTCGGTGCGGTAGACGACGCGGGTGGCGCCGGAGGGCAGGGCGTCGAGGCGATGCTGGGTCAGCACCTCGAAGCCCTCGCCCAGGAAGACGTCGCTCCAGAGTTCGCCGTCGACGATCTCCACGAAGCGCAGCTCCACGGTGTCACCGTCCGGCGAGGTCATGCGGAAGGTGGTGCCGGGCGCGAAAGGCCCGTCCAGCTCGAAGGTTTCGATGCCGGGATTCCACTCGGGCCAGCGGCTCGGGTCGGACCAGCTGCGCCACAGCGCCTCCCGGGGCACGGTGGTCTCGGCGCTGTGTTCGTACTCCCACATGATCTCGTCCTCGATCGAAGTTCAGTCGGATAGACGGTTTATCACATTCGAAACCTGAAGATCCGCTGAAGGTGAAGCGCGATCGCCCTTGCGCCGTGCCGGGAATGGCGTTCAATCGGCGTCGCGGTCCATGCATCGAAGGGCCGGGGGATTGATCATGGATCGTATTGGTGCACACGACGATACGAAGAGTGATCGATATGCGCGGAAAACTCCGGCCGGCACTGATGGTGGTCGCCCTGCTCACGGCTCCCCTGGCGACCGGCCTGGCCACCGCTCACGCAGCACCCCTGGTGAGCGCCCACGCTGTGCCCGCGGCGGGCGTCACCGCGGCCCGCCACCACGATGGCGACCAGGATCAGGACGGGAACGGCGGTCAGGACGGATCCGGCGGTGGCCAAGGCGGATTCGGCGATCAGAACGGACCCCGCGACCAGGGTGACTGGTGGTTCGTCCACCACTGCATTCAGCAGCACGAGTGGTGGCAGCAGCGCTGCCGGCGCGACGGCCCCGACATGTGGCACCGCGGTGACCCGCAGCCGAACGGCAGCTGGTAGGCCTCACCATTCGATGCGGCCGTACTCCTCCTGTCCCCAGATGTGACCCCAGAACGTTCCCGTCGGGCCGTCGGCGGGCAACGTCGCGAGGTGGACGCTGGGCTCGGCGCCCTGTTCGGCGGTGCGGAAACCGCTGTTGGCGTTGAGATCCGTCGCGGTGTAGCCGGGGTTGGCGGCGTTCACCTTGATGGGGGTGTCCTTCAGTTCGAGCGCGTACAGGACCGTCACCATGTTCACGGCGGTCTTGGACGAGGTGTACGGGATGGCCGAAACCATTTGCGACATGGGGCTGTTCGGATCGGTGCGCCCGGCCAGCGAGCCGACCTCGCTGGACACGTTGACGATCCGGGCCGCCTCGGCGCGCCGCAGCAGCGGCAGCAGGGCATTGGTGACAGCGACCAGTCCGAACACATTGGTCTCGTACACGTGCCGCAGGGTGGCGAGGGTGCCCGACGACGGCTTGCCGTCACCGTCGAGGCCGCCGCTGATGGCGGCATTGTTGACGAGAACGTCGAGCCGGCCGAAGTCCGCTTCGATCCGGGCGGCGGCCGCGGCGATGGACTGTTCGTCGGCGACGTCGATCCGGACGAAGTGGGCGTCCGCGCCCTCGGCCCGCAGTTTGGCGGCGGCGGCCTGCCCGAGTTCGGGATCTCGCGCGCCGAGCAGGACGGTCATGCCGCGCGCGGCCAGCTGCCGGGCGGTCTCGTAGCCGATGCCCTTGTTGGCGCCGGTGATGAATGCTGCTTTGGTCATGCGAAAAGCATCGCCGCACTGGGGTTTCGGTGGGAGGCCCAAGTTGTACCAGGTTGGGGTGGTGGTCAATTGCTTGACTTCCTGTTTCCTTCGATGCATTCCACGCGGAGGCGTGTCCTGGTATCGGGGCCCAGCACGGGCCGGCCGCTTCGGACCACCCGGCACGTGGTGCGAATGTTCTCCTCGCGCAACAAATACTTGATTCGTTGCATCAGATGTGAGTATGTTGCATTCATGAGTGGTCTCGGTCACAACAAAGCTCTCGGCAATCAGGCGGTCGCCCTCGCACGGCGCAAATTCCTCGACGGCGACCGGCTGGACATGCAGAAGCTCGCCGCCGAACTGGGCGTCGACCGGTCGACACTGTTCCGCTGGGTCGGTAATCGGGACCAGCTGCTCGCGACGATCCTGTGGTCTCTGGCCGAACCGACTCACCGCGCCGCGGTGGCGGCGACCACACGCACCGGCGTCGCCCGGATCGCGGACGTGACGCGCATGTTCGGGCAAGCGCTAATCGACGCGCCGTTCTTCCGGACGTTCCTGCGCCGCGAACCCGAACGAGCGCTGCGGCTGCTCACCACCAAGGACAGCCCGGTCCAGCACGAAATCGTCAACGCCATCGAGCGCATGGTGCAGCAGGAACTGGACCGCGGGCACCTCATCCATCCGATGTCCGCGCACGACCTGGCCTACCTGATCGCACGCATCGGCGAATCGTTCATCTACGCCGACCTGATCACCGGAGACGACCCCGACGCAGCCAAGGCCGCCATCGCGGTCGCGGCGCTGTTGGGCGATCCGACCTATACACCGAAAGGGATCCACTCATGACTGTGTCCGGGCAATGCCGCCCCCAATTCGATGAGCTACGAACAACTTTCGAGCGGAACATCGCCTCGGGCGAGGAGCTGGGTGCCTCGATCGTCATCGACATCGACGGCGAGATCGTGGTCGACCTGTGGGGCGGTTACTGCGACAGCGAACGAACCCGGCCCTGGGAGAAAGACACCATCACCAACGTATGGTCCTGCACCAAGACGGTCACCAGCCTGGCAGTGCTGATGCTGGTGGACCGCGGCCTGCTCGACGTGCGCGCACCGGTCGCGGCGTACTGGCCCGAATTCGCCGCCAACGGCAAGGAGCACATCGAACTGCGTCACCTGCTCTCGCACACCTCCGGTGTCTCGGGCTGGGAGGCGCCCTTCGGCCTCGGCGACCTCTACGACTGGGAGCCGGCCAGCTCGCACCTGGCCGCGCAGGCGCCGTGGTGGGAACCGGGAACCGCGTCGGGATACCACGCGCAGAACTTCGGCCAGTTGCTCGGAGAAGTCGTTCGCCGGGTCACCGGCAAGACCCTCGCGCAGTTCGTCACCGAGGAGATCGCCGGCCCCTTGGGCGCCGATTTCCAGATCGGTGCGCGCGAAGCCGATTGGCCCCGCATCGCCGATGTCGTTGCCCCGCCGCCGCTTCCGTTCGAACTCAACGCGCTGCCCCAGGACAACCTCCTGCGCAGAACCCTCGGCACACCCCCGCTCGACGCGGACGCCGCGAACACTGCGCCGTGGCGGCGCGCGGACCTGGGCGCTTACAACGGCCACGGCAACGCACGCTCGCTCGCTCGCATCATGTCCGCCATTCCACGCGGCGGAACCGTCGATGACATCACCTTGCTGTCCCCGGCCACGATCGAGTTGATCTTCCAGGAACAAAGCAACGGACCCGACCTGGTGCTGGGCGTCCCGCTGCGCTTCGGCATCGGGTACGGCCTGCCGCACAAGCGCCTCGTCCCGTACATCCCCGACGAACGGATCTGCTTCTGGGGAGGCTGGGGCGGCTCGATGGTCGTGATGGATCTGGACCGTCGCATGACCATCACCTACGCGATGAACAAGATGGGCGCCGGCCTCATCGGTTCACCCCGAAGCGAGGCGTACCTGCGGACGGTTTATCAGGTGAGCAACGCCTGATCCCGCCGTAACCCTGGCACCGAGCCCGGCCGCCGCTCCTCGAGAGCCGGGTTCGGTATCCGAATCTGCACCCGCTGACGAACAGGATGGCCGTCGGCGCCATTATGGTGCGTTCCACGGAGCGTCTCGTTCCCCAAAAATCGAGACAGCGGCCCACACTGGAGCCATGGCTGACAGGAACGAACTCGCGGCTTTTCTGCGGGCCCGGCGCAATCGGCTGACACCCGGTGAGGTCGGGCTGCCGAACGGAATCAACCGCCGTGCACCGGGATTGCGCCGTCAGGAAGTGGCACAGCTGGCCGGGATCTCGGTGGATTACTACATCCGCATCGAGCAGGCCCGCGGCGCGAAGCCGTCGCGGCAGGTGCTGGCGGCGCTGGCCCGCGCGCTCATGCTCACCGTGGACGAGCGGGAATACCTGTTTCGGATGTCGGGGGAGTCGCCGCCGGTCACGGCCGGGCCGCACAAGACCGTGCCGCAGGCGGTCCGGTCCATCCTCGACAATCTGGCGGCCCCGGCGTATGTGGTGGACGCGACCTATGAGGTGCTCGCCTGGAACCGGGCGGCCACGCCCTTCGTCGGCGATCTCGACACGGTGCCCGAGCACGAGCGCAATATGATCCGGTGGATGTTCCGGGAGGCCGCCGACCATCCGCAGTGGGCCGACGCCGAGACCCGCGACTTCGCCCGCGCCCTGATCGCCGATCTGCGGGCGGCCTATGCCCGGTATCCGGGGCATCCGGCGCTGGCCGTGCTGGTCACCGAACTGCTCGGCACGTCGAAGCGGTTCGCCGACATGTGGGCCGCCCACGATGTGGAGGTGCGCCGGATCCACCGCAAGCGCATCCGTCATCCGGAGCTGGGGCCGCTGGACTTCCACTGCCAGGTGCTGCACATCTCCGACACCGATCAGCGGGTCATCGTCTACTGCGCGACGCCGCACACCCGGACCGCCGCCGTCTTCCAGTCGCTGGCCGCTGCCACCGACCGCTGAAGGTTTGCCAACAATCGTTGGCCAACAAGTGTTGACATGGTTTCGACCGGGTCGTACCGTGTAAATCAACAGACGTTGGCCAACAAATGTTGGCAGAGCCTCAGGAGTCGTCATGAACACCGTCCCCGCCACCGCCTCGGTCGTCATCGTGGGTGCCGGTCCCGCCGGGCTGACCGCGGGCATCGCGCTCGCCGACGCGGGTGTGAACGTGGTGCTGCTCGACAAGCTGGCCGAGGGCGCCAACACCTCCCGCGCGGTCGTCGTGCACGCCCGCACCCTGGAGGTGCTCGAGCAGTTCGGCGTCACCGAGACCCTGCTCGAGCGTGGAATCGTGGTGCCGCACTTCGTGATGCGCGACGGCGACCACGTGCTGGCCCGCATCTCGTTCGACGGACTGCCCACCGCCTACCCCTACACCGTGATGATCGGTCAGGAATCGACCGAGGCAATCCTGCTGGCGCGCCTCGAGAAGGCGGGCGGGCAGGTGTACCGGCACGCCGAGGTCACCGGCGTCGTCCAGGACGCCGACGGTGTCACCGTCTCCTTCACCGACGCCGACGGCGCCGCGAATTCCGTTCGCGCGGACTGGGTCATCGGTGCGGACGGCATGCACAGCCCGGTCCGCGAGGCCGCCGGGATCGGCTTCACCGGCGCCACCTACCCCGAGTCCTTCGTCCTCGCCGATGTCCGCATGACCTGGCCGGACCCGCGCGACGAGGTCTCCCTGCACCTGTCGCCCGAGGGGGTCACGGTCGTCGCGCCGCTGCCCGACCCGCAGCCCGACCGCTTCCGCATCGTCGCCACCGTGGCCGACGCCCCCGAACACCAGGATCTGGCCTATGTACAGGCGCTGGTCGACGCCCGCCGGCCCGGCGCGCACGCGAAGATCGAGGAGATCGTCTGGAGCTCGCGCTTCCGCGTGCACCACCGGGTCGCCGACCACTACCGCGCCGGCCGCATCCTGCTCGCCGGGGACGCCGCGCACGTGCACAGCCCGGCGGGCGGCCAGGGCATGAACACCGGCATCCAGGACGCCGCCATGCTCGGCCGCCTGCTCGCCGCGGTGGTCGCGGGCGCCCCCGAGGCCACCCTCGACGAGTACGAGCTGACCCGTCGCCCGGTGGCGCTGGGCGTGGTCAGCTTCACCGATCGTATGACCCGCATGGCCACCTTGCGTCCGGTGCCCGCCCGGCTGGTCCGCAACCTCGTCATCAGCACTGCCGCCCGCATCCCGGCGTTTCGTCGCAATATGGCCTACCAGCTCTCGGAACTGGCCAATCGCTGACTGCCGCAGCATGATTCGGCGGCCCGCACCCTCGGGTGCGGGCCGCCTGCCGGGTGGGATTCGACGATGACGCCGCGTTCGATCAGTGGCCGTCGCGGTGATCAGTGGCCGTCCCAGGACGCGGGTAACGCCTCAGCCGCGCAGGGACGTGGTGACGGTATCGGCCGCGGCAATGGTGGCGGTGGCCAGCTCGTGCAGGCGGGCGGCGGGGAGATTGGTGTCGGGGCAGGAGACGATCGACGCGATGACCGAGCCGTCGGAGGCGAAGATCGGGGCGGCGACCGAGACGACCGCATTGTGGTCGCCGAGTTCGTCGGGGAGATAGTCGATGGTGATGAGGTCGGCGATCATGGCGCTGAGACGGTGCCGCAGCGGATCGGTGACAGGGGAATGGCGAAGTGCCCCCAGGGCTTCCAGCATGGGGGCGGACTCATCGGCGAGTCGTTCGACGGAGTAGCCGCGGGCGGCGATGACGTCGAGGACTGCGGTGAGGCGGGGGCGGTGGCGTGGGTCGGCGGCCTGCAGCCAGGTCTCCCGCTCGGATTCCGGTGCCCAGGCGATGAATTCGCGGCAGACCGGCGGCGCGAACGGCATGCGGCGGGCGGGGCGGATCCACGGGACCGACGGGGTGCCGAGCACCTCGGTGATGACGATGGCCTCCTGTTCCCGCTCGGCCAGGAAGATCGGGACGCCGTGCGCGGCGGCCAGCGCGTGCATGGGCTCCACGGCCAGGCGGCGAAGCGGAAAAGCGGTGTCGGCCCGCCGCGCCACGGCCAGTAGTCCGAGGCCGAGGCTGTAGTTCCCCTCGCTGTCGCGCACGGTCCAGCCGTCGGCGGTGAGCTGGGTGAGCACGGCGTGCGCGGTGGCCCGGGACATGCCGGTGGCGCGCACGATGCGGGCCAGTGAGAGGCGCTCGCCGGAATGCCGCGACAGCAGCTCGATCGCCTGCACGACCCGGTGGGTCGGCGGTGAGGCGGGCGCGGAACCTGCTCCGGCCGCCGTTCCGGGTTCGGAAGCCACAGGGGCGGTGGTGGATTCAGGCAACTCGATCCCTGCTGGTGTCGGTCCCGGCGCTGCGGGAGGTTCGCGCCCGATCGTATCGGCCGGGGTATCGGTCATCCGCACCGGAGTGGCCCGGATCCGGTGTGCCCGAGCTACTCCGATGCGCGGCGGCAACGACTCCGATACGCGGCAATTCGGGCGCGGGTATTGACCGTCGCCCGGGTACCGACCTATCGTCGGTGTCACATTATCGAACAATAGCGTCGAATATTCGACACCGCAAGGTCGAATGACCGGACGGATCGGATGACGCGGCGAATGGGACGAGAGATGCGCACGGGATATGAGCTGTCGCACCTGAACGCCTTGGAGGCGGAATCGGTGCACATCATCCGGGAGGTGGCGGCCACCTTCGAGCGGCCGGTGCTGCTGTTCTCCGGTGGTAAGGACTCGGCGGTCATGCTGGAGCTGGCGCGGCGGGCGTTCTGGCCCGCGCCGCTGCCGTTCCCCTTGCTGCACATCGATACCGGGCGCAATTTCGACGAGGTCATCGACTTCCGGGATCGCACCGTGGCGCGGCTGGGCGCCCAGCTGCTGGTCGGCAGCGTGCAGGACGATATCGACGCGGGCCGGGTCACCGAACGGCCCGGTGAGACCCGAAACCGGCTGCAGACCACCACCCTGCTGCGCACCATTCGCGAGCACCGCTTCGACGCGGTATTCGGCGGGGCGCGCCGCGACGAGGAGAAGGCGCGCGCCAAGGAGCGGGTGTTCAGCTTCCGCGACGAGTACGGCGCGTGGGAACCGCGGGCCCAGCGCCCCGAGGTGTGGAACCTCTACAACGGCCGGCACCGCAAGGGCGAGCACATCCGGGTGTTCCCGCTGTCGAACTGGACCGAGCTCGACATCTGGGAGTACATCGACCAGGCCGAGGTGGAGCTGCCGTCGCTGTACTACGCGCACCGGCGCACCGTGGTGGCGCGCGACGGAATGCTGCTGGCGGACAACCGATTCCTGGAGTTCGGCCCGGAGGAGAAGCGCTTCGAGGCCACCGTGCGCTTCCGGACCCTCGGCGATGCCGACTGCACCGGTTGCGTGGAATCCACCGCGGCCGACCCCGCCGAGGTGATCGCCGAAACCGCCGCCACCCGGCTGACCGAGCGCGGCGCCACCCGCGCCGACGACCGCATCTCGGAGTCCGGCATGGAAGATCGCAAGCGAGAGGGCTATTTCTGATGCGTCGCAACCTGTTACGACTGGCCACCGCGGGCAGCGTGGACGACGGTAAATCGACCCTCATCGGGCGGTTGCTGTTCGACTCCAAGAGCCTGTTCAGCGATCAGCTGGATGCCATCGAGCGCGCGAGCCTGTCGCGCGGCGGCGACGGACCGGACCTGTCGCTGGTGACCGACGGCCTGCGCGCCGAACGCGAGCAGGGCATCACCATCGATGTCGCGTACCGCTACTTCGCCACGCCACGAAGGAAATTCATCATCGCCGACACCCCGGGGCACGTGCAGTACACCCGGAACATGGTGACCGGCGCGTCCACCGCCGACCTGGCGCTCATCCTGGTCGACGCGCGCAAGGGCGTCTCCGAGCAGACCCGCCGCCACGCCTTCCTGTCCTCGCTGCTGGGGGTCGGGCACCTGGTGCTGTGCGTGAACAAGATGGACCTGGTCGACTGGTCCGAGCAGCGGTTCGAGGAAATCCGGTCGGAATTCGCGGATTTCGCCACCAAGCTGGATGTCGGCGATCTGAGCTTCATCCCGGTGTCGGCGCTGCACGGCGACAATGTGGTGGATTCGTCCGCGCGCACCGCCGACTGGTACCCGGGCCCGCCGCTGCTGCGGCACCTGGAAGAGGTGCACGTGGCCTCCGACCGCAACCTCATCGACAACCGGCTGCCGGTGCAGTACGTCATCCGGCCGCACGGGGAGAACCAGCGCAGCTACGCGGGCACCGTCGCGGGCGGCATCTTCAAGCCGGGCGACGAGGTCGTGGTGCTGCCGTCGGGGCGCACCAGCCGAGTCAACCAGATCTGGGGGCCGGGCGGCGGGAAGGTCGACGAGGCCTTCACCGGTATGGCGGTGTCGCTGACCCTGGACGACGAAATCGATATCGGCCGTGGCGATATGCTCGCCCGGCCCGGCAACCAGCCGCACACCGATCGTGAGCTCGACGCCATGGTGTGCTGGTTCTCCGACGACACCGAACTGCGGGCCGGCAACTCCTACGCCATCCGCACCGCCACCCAGACCTCCAAGGTGGAGGTGAGCGAGCTGGACTACCGGCTGGACGTGAACACCCTGCACCGGCAGACGGACGCGGATCGGCTGGGGCTCAACGACATCGGGCGCGTGACGATCAAGAGCCGGCAGTCGCTGCTGTTCGACCCGTACCGGGAGAACCGCGCCACCGGCAGCTTCATCCTCATCGACGAGGCCACCGATCAGACGGTGGCCGCGGGCATGATCACCGGACGCTCCACGGGCGCACCGCGGGTCGGGCAGAAGGCCTCGAATGTGGTGTGGCACAGCTCCGCCGTGGAGCGCGGGCAGCGGCTCAGCACCGGCGCGACCGTGTGGCTGACCGGACTGTCGGGCTCCGGGAAGTCCACCATCGCAGTCGAATTGGAGCGGCAGCTCATCGAGTCCGGGCAGCCCGCCTACCTGCTCGACGGGGACAACCTGCGGCACGGGCTGAACAAGAACCTGGGCTTCACCGACGAGGACCGGCGGGAGAACATTCGCCGCGTCGCCGAGGTGGCGGCGCTGTTCGCGGATGCCGGCGTGGTCGCCATCGTGTCGCTCATCAGCCCGTTCCGTGCCGAACGGCGCGAGGCGCGCAAGCTGCACGACTCCAGGAATCTCCCGTTCCGGGAGATCTTCGTGGACACCCCGCTCGCGGAGTGCGAGCTGCGCGACTCGAAGGGCCTGTACAAGCGGGCCCGCGCCGGGGAGCTGCGCGAATTCACCGGCATCAGTTCGCCGTACGAGCGGCCGGAATTCGCCGATCTGACCATCACCCCCTCGGCCGGGACGCCGGCCGAGATCGCCCATCGAATTCGAGAGATCCTAGGAATCGCTGATAGCTGATGACAGATATAGAAAAGGCCGAGCTGCCCCTGACCGAGCCGTTCCTCGCGGCCGTCGCCGAGGCCGAAAAGCTCATCGCCGCCGCCGATTTCATCCGTGACCCGCACGATCTCGCGGAGGGCTACGACTACCTGCAGGGCAGCATTGCCGCCGTCCTGCAGCTGTCGCGGGCGCACGGCACCTCGCACCCGTACCTCGTGACCGCCACCGGGCCCTACACCAAGATGGGCCTGGACAACCCGGACACGCTGTACTACAGCGCCAATATCGAGCCGAATGCGGAATACCTGCTCACCGGCGTGCGCGGCAGCACCGTCGACCTGAGTTTCCAGGTGCTCAAGGGCGATTACACCGCCACCGACGTCCCGAACGGTGACGACGCGTTCGACGACCGGCGGCTGCAGATCAACGAGGACGGCAGCTATCAGCTGCGCTTCGGCCCGCCCAAGGAGAATCCGGAGCCGAACTACTTCGTGCTCGGCGAGGGCGCGTCCATGCTGGCCGTGCGCGAGGTCTACGGCGACTGGAATGCCGAGCGCAAGGGCAGCATTCGCATCGAGCGGGTGGACACCATCGGGACCGCGCCGGTCGAGGCCGGCGTGAAACAGCTGCGCAAGCGGTACCGAGCGGCCGGGCGCATGCTGCTGACCCGGGTGCACACCTGGTTCAACTTCCCGAAATGGTTCTACCTGAACCTGCCGGTCAATACACTGACCGAACCTCGGCTCACGCCGGGCGGCTTGAGCACGCAGTACTCCTCCGTCGGGCATTTCGAGCTGGAGGACGATCAGGCGCTGATCATCACCGTGCCGAAATCCGATGCGCCGTATCAGGGTTTCCAGCTGGGCAGCCGATGGTACGTCTCGCTCGACTACGCCAACCACCAGACCTCGCTGAATCATCAGCAGGCGCAGGTGGATCCGGACGGGATGATCCGCATGGTGGTCTCCGCCCGGAACCCGGGGATCGCCAACTGGATCGAGACCACCGGCCGCAAGCTCGGCATTCTCCAGTTCCGCTGGCAGCGCGTGGATCGCGCGATCACGCCGGAGGACGGGCCGACCATCGAGCTCGTTCCGTTGGACAAGGTGGCCGAACGGCTGCCGCACTACGAACACAATCGAATCGACGAGGCCGGATGGCGCGAGCGGATCGCCGCTCGCCAGCGCGCCTTCGCGGAAAGGATGCTGGGATGACCCGCCTGAAGACGGGACTGCTGGCCGACAAGGTCGTGGTCGTCAGCGGCATCGGGCCCGGTCTCGGTCGCTCCATCGCGCTGGAGGCCGCGGCGGCCGGGGCCAAGGTCGTGCTGGCGGCGCGCACCGAGTCGCGGCTGAAGGAGGTCGCCGACGAGATCGCGGCCGAGGGTGGCGCGGAAACGCTCTGCGTGCCCACCGATATCACCGATGAGGCCACGGTCCAGAACCTGGCGAAGCAGACCCTCGAGACCTTCGGCCGGGTCGACGCGCTGGTGAACAACGCGTTCAAGGTGCCGTCCATGAAGCCGCTGGCGCGCACCGACTTCGAGCAGATCCGCGAGAGCGTGGACCTGACCGTGCTCGGCAATCTCCGCATGACGCAGGCGTTCACCGACGGGCTGGCCGAGACCAAGGGCTCGGTCGTCATGGTCAACTCCATGGTGCTGCGGCATTCCGAACCCCGCTACGGCAGCTACAAGGTCGCCAAGGCGGCACTGCTGGCCATGTCGCAGACTCTGGCGACCGAGCTGGGCGAGAAGGGGATTCGCGTCAACAGCGTGCTGCCCGGCTACATCTGGACCGACCAGCTGAAGTGGTACTTCAGCGAGATCGCCAAGAAGTACGGCATCACCGAGGAGCAGGTCTACCAGCAGACCGCGTCCAAGTCCGACCTGAAGCGGCTGCCGCTGCCCGACGAGATCGCCCAGACCATCGTCTTCCTCATGTCGCCGTGGGCCAATGCCATCACCGGGCAGACCATCGACGTCAACTGCGGCGAATACCACGTCTGAGCAAGGAGTTTCACCACTATGAGCGGACGTACCAACGTCGGCACCGTCGAGGATCTGCACCACTCGGCGTCGAAAGTCAGCGGCCTCACCGACTTCGGGTCCGACGACTACCTGGAGGCGCTCGGCGTCCTGCTGGAGTCCTACCAGCGTGACGCCGGGCTCACCGAGCTCGGCTCCAAGATGAGCCGGTACTTCCTGCGCGGGGCGCTCGTCGCGCGTGCCCTGAGCGAAGCCTCCTGGCAGGCCAACCCGGCCTACACCGAAACCCAGGTCACCAGGCCGATTTTCGTGACCGGGCTGCCCCGCACCGGCACCACTGCCCTGCACCGGCTGCTCGCCGCCGACCCGCAGCACCAGGCCCTGGAGATGTGGCTCGCCGACTTCCCGCAGCCGCGGCCGCCGCGCGAGACCTGGGCCGACAATCCGGTCTACCAGGCGGTCGACAAGGGGTTCGCCCAGCACCGGATCGAGAACCCGGAATTCATGGGCGTGCACTACATGACCGCCGCCGAGGTCGAGGAGTGCTGGCAGCTGCTGCGCCAGACGGTGAAATCCATCTCCTACGAGTCGCTGGCCTACCTGCCGAGCTACTCGCAGTGGCTGCGCAAGCAGGACTGGACGGATGCCTATGCGCGGCACAAGGCGAACCTGCAGCTCATCGGCCTGGGTGACAACCGGCGCTGGGTGCTGAAGAACCCCAGCCACCTGTTCGCCCTCGACGCCCTGATGAAGGTGTATCCCGACGCGCTGATCATCCAGACCCACCGCGACCCGGTCACCATCGTCGGCTCCTCGTGCAGCCTGTCCGAGCAGGCCACCGCGGGCTGGTCCACCACCTTCGTCGGCGAGAAGATCGGTGAATCACAGCTCGAACTGTGGTCCCGCGGCCTGCGCGAATTCAATACCGCGCGAGCCCGGTACAACCCGGACCAGTTCATGGACATCGAATTCGACGAACTCCGCGCCGACCCCTTCGCCACGGTCGAGAAGATCTACTCGAAGTTCGGCCTGGACTACACGGATTCGGCCCGCACCGCCATGACCACCCTCGACGAGGAGAGCAAGTCCGGCGACCGCAAACCGGTCCACAAGTACTCCCTGGCCGACTACGGCCTCACCGAAGACCAGGTCCGAGCCGAATTCGAGCTCTGACCAACCGATATCCGACAGCCGGACGCGCACCCGCGCGCCCGGCCGTCGGCGGTTTTCGGTGGCGTTCAAGCATCCACCGCCGCAACAGAACTGAGCGTGGCGCGCTGCGGTGGGCACACCGTAGCCAGACTTCCGCCTCGGTTGCTGATGCTCCCGCCGAATCAGCGGCCGAGTTCGCGACCGCCGCCGGGTCTGCGGCTGCCGTCGAGGCTGTGGCGGCTCCGGCCCCCAGGCCGGGTGGGCTCGCCATGAAGGGCGGCCTCGAGGCGCCCGGTGGCAACGGTCTGCAGATGAAGGGTGGCCTGAAGGTACCGGGTGTGAAGGGTCCGACCGCCGAATCCGCCTCCGCCGCTGCGGCTCCCGCTGAGTCCGCTCCTGCCGAGGCTCCGGCTGCGAAGCCGGGGTGGGCTTGCCATGAACGCGTCAGAGTGAATACCTGCGCTTGGATCCGGCTTTGGCCTTCAGTTGGCTGATCAGGGCGACCGCCAGGGGGCTGCCGCCTAGCGGTAGTCCACAATCATCGGTATCCCGTGCGTCATCGTGTGGCGCGTCCCCTCCTCGAGGCGAAAGACGTCGCAGTGAGTGGCCAGCACCTCGATATCCTGGCTACTCAAATGACCAGCACCTGGCAGGAGCACCGCATCGGCGTCTTCGCGAATGATCCGGTTGACCATCCGAACGTAATTGCTTTCGCAGTGGGCATCCTCGAAAAAGCTAGCCGTCCATGTGAATCCGAGACGTGCCGCCTCGCGCATCATCTCGTCTTCGTGCCTCCCCACATCGTCGCCGGATGCTGCACGCAGGACGAACCCGATCGCACGCCTCATTGTGAAACTCCCGCGTACTCGCGATACTCGCCGTCGGCGAATAACAACTCGGCCGGTCGAACGCCACCGCGCAGGACTCTGGAGCGTGGCCACCGCGAGTCCGGTTCGCACCAGCCGCATCAGTGCCCGCCGAATCGACGATTGAGGGAGCCTCGTAGCGCGGCTGAGCTGACCAACGGTCAGCCCAGCCGTCGTACTCGAAATCGGCAGAGCACCCATCACTTTCGCCTCTGGGGCAGTCAGGGCCACCTCTTCACACTCGGCGGACATGAATTCATCGCCTACGGCGTCAGGCTCCGCTGAAGGAGCCTTTTGACTGGACGTGTGCAGGGCACGACCATGAGGGGCGTTGGCGCAACTAATCGCAACCTCACAGGCAGGTGGGTCGCCATGCATCTGACGTTCATTGCTAAGGATCCAGGCTCGAATCCGACCGGTTCGCCGACGCTGTATCGCACCGACAGGGGTTCATGAATGGTGCAAGGCTGGGTGATCACAGATCCGGAAGCCCTTGCCCAGATGGATATTCCAGCAGGCGAGACGTGCGTCGAGATCCCGGACCGGTTGGTTCCGTTCTTTGGGCAGGGAGCTGGTGACCTCGATAAGCGATGACGAGTTCGATCGACTTCTGACTGATTTCGAGCAGGAGTCGATCCATCTGGAGACCCGCGACGCCTACGGCACCGTTGTCGAGTTGCCGCACATGGCGAAGTGGGCTGCCGGCGAACCCGATGACGCGGAATGGCTGCAAGACTGGTGCGCGACCCTGCGCGACCGGGCCGAGGCCCGGCGGTCCATTCGGCGCGCTCGCATCGTGTCCGAACCCCTCAGCGACTACCAACGCTGGTCGTACAGCATCGCTTTGCCCATGATCAATGCCGGTGAGGACATCCGATGGATCCCGCGACGCCTCGTCTCATCAATCGCCATGCCCGGCAACGACTTCTATCTGTTCGATGATCGGTTGGTCGTATTCCTTCACTACGCGGGGAACGGTCTGTCGACCGGCAAGACCACCTCGACGGATCCGGACGATATCCGGTTGTGCGGCACAGCCTTCGAGGCAGTGTGGACGCTGGCGATACCCCACCGTGACTACCAGCCCCTCTAGTACAGCGCAGGAGGCTCGGCGAGCGCTCGGGGCCCGGTTACGCGATCTTCGCAAAGTCGCGGGCCTCAGCGTGCGTGAACTGGCGCAGGAAACCGGGCAGCACTACACACGTGTGTCGAAGATCGAGAACGGCGTCCGGTCACTCACTGATCAGGGCGTCCGAGGCTGATGTCGCGTTTGTCGTGCCGACGAACACGTCATCGACCTCGTTGCCACTCTGCGCGTGGTAGATTCGGCCAATCTGGAGTTCCGGCGGCAGAGCCGTGCGGGATTGAGGCGTCTTCTTGGCGCGCATACTCAGCAGCGATACGAGCAGACGAGCGTGTTCCGGATCTACGAGCACAACGTGATCCCGGGCCTGTTCCAGACGGCCGAGTATTCCGCGGCGATGTTGTCGTTCTGGATTCGTTTTCTTGGTGCGCCGAACGACCTCGACGAGGCTGTCGCGGTGCGGATGCGGCGGCAACGGGTTCTTCAACGCGGCGGAATGACATTCGTGGCCCTGCTCGAGGAGCAGGCGTTGCGAACCTGGTTCGGAGACGCCGAGGTGCAGGCCGGTCAACTTGGCCGGTTGCTCGAGCTGATGGCACTGCCGAACATCTCGCTCGGCATCATCCCGCTGATGATCGAGCGCAGTTGTGCTGCCTCGACAGGGTTTTGGATATTAGACGATGACCTGGTGGCCCTAGAGACACCCACGGCGAGCATCCAGATAACCCAGCCCGCGGAGTGCCGACTGTATGCGCGGATGTTCGAGGAACTGAAGCGCTCGGCAGATTACGGTCGCGATGCCTGCCGGCTGGTCCGGAATGCATTGACTGAGCTCGATCAGTAGTTGGTCGCCCGTTCCGGAGTGGTTCTGAACCTAACGAGAACGACGAGGGCCCAATCGATTCGTGCCTCAGGCTTGCCCGATCTGGCACGGGCGCTCGGTTCCACGCTCGGCGATTTGACCGGCCATGTACAAGACGACTCGGCGCTCGTCGTCGACGTCGAGCAACTCTCTGACTCCAATCTGTTTGCTGAACCGATGCAGTTCCACTGTTTGCTATGAGATCGGCTCCGGCGCAACGATCTCCGTTGCGCCGGAAACGGGCGGAGCGTCTGGAATCGCTGACCCGGTCCTCACCGCCAGGTCGATCAGCTAACCGTTCGAGGAGACTGCGATGTCGGAGTCCACACGCCACGCCAATCTGTCTGTCTATGCCGCTGGCGCGCTCGCTGAATACGTCTGCCAGGCCGAGCCGCTGGGCATGACCACCCGCCGTGTCCAGCAGCTGCGCGACCTACGCGACGGGGCGCGCCGCAACCGGGCCAGCCGATCCCGATCCACCCACCTGGACGCCAGGGCATATCGAATATTGTTCGATCCCACTATAATTGCCGCATGACCGCCCGCGAGGGACTTCCGCTCGAAGCGGTTCCCGTGCAACAAGTCATGGTCGGCGACTGCATGATCGACGGATACGCCAGCGATACTAGAGATCTGTTTGACGTTACCGAGATCGAGGTTTTCGATACCTGCAAGGGCGCCTTGTGGATTCTTCGATCACACCGAACCAATGGCACCGTGGACGAATTAGCCTTCGAACCAGACGAACTCGTCCTGCGAGTGGTACGCCGCAGCCGACCCAATTCCGCCGGGCCGTGACCGAGGCGCACCACTCGGTAGATCGTTGCTAGATCCCGTCTAGGTGTTCGCGGCGGCCGGTTGACTCTTGGTCTTCCGTCGTCCCAGCGGCCGTGCAGTAAGAAACGAACTCCGCGTCGGAATCCGTACCAACTGATGCAACACCGCCTGGCCGACCTCACGTCGGTCTGCCTTCGAAGCCATCGAAAGCATCCCGGCCCGCAAGAACACGAGACTGTAGGCAAGCGCAGGTGCGGTTACCCGCACACTTGCCATCGCCACTGCCACAAACCCGATCGATTCCAGGTGCATCATCGTCTCTCCCATATCTTTTGGCCGATGCGATAGGGAAAGCTTAGAAACACAACCGGACCTCGAAAATCGGGAAGATGATCCTCCGGGATGCCCTTCTCCCGGAGGACCATCCGTCAATTCGAGGCCCGAATGCTCTTGGTTACCGCATCATTTCGCCAACCACAGCGTGGCGACCGTCTCACGCGTGTATACTGATCCGTGCATATCGCCGGGCTTGCTCTTGACCCACGACATCTGATGATCGAACAAGTCGGCGAACTCGCTCAGCAACTGCTCATAGGTCGGCAGTATGTTGCCTACCCCCGCGATCGGATCCCACCTCAACGGCAGCGAAGACTCGATGTTGGCCACCTGCTCGACCGGACACGCCGCATAGTAGCCGTCACCGTTGGTGGCCATCGAGACCAACAAGACTCCCCCCGGCTTCAGCACCCGATGGATCTCACGTCGGTAGACCGCGCGAGTGCTGTCGGACAACTGATGGAAGTAGACGAAGATATCCGTCGCTAAATCGAACTGGTCAGTCTCAAATGGGAGGGGGTTGGACAAGTCCCCTTCGTAGAACTCCACCCCTGCACTGGTATTGCGGGCGCGAGCGATCGTCAAGGCCTCCGCCGAGAAGTCGATCCCGCGAACAAGATCCACACCGTGAGCGGCCAGCGCACGAGAATTGCGTCCCGTCCCGCAGCCCAGATCGACCGCCGCGCTGATCGGCAACGACGTCACGAACCCCAGATTGGCAAGCGCCCACACCAGCACGCCGGACGGATCGTCACGATGACTTGAGGGAATCCCCTGCTGTTGGTACTCGGCGTTCCATGCCGCACGGTCCTCCACGTTGTTGAGTCGATACTCTGTTGTCACACTCATCCCTTTCGCGGTGCCATAGCTACCAATTGGAGTCGAGCTAGTCCTGCACCAACCCGAGCTCGACGAACCGCTCATGGGTTCGCGGCTCGTCGAGCACACCGAAACGCTGCATCAAACGGATCGTTGCTCCCGCACCATGGCGCACCGTGTCGAATACTTCGTCGCTGGTGTAGGACTCGTAGATGATCTGCTCCCTCGAATCACAGCTGAATCCTAGGCGCTGTAGATGCTGGGCGACAGTACCCGCATCAGGCGCCAGAAACGCCACTATCAGGTCAGCGAAACACGGACCCAGTACCCGCTGCGTTGCCGAATCCCACTGCGGCCACACCGTTTCGATGACCTTTGCGAAGAATGCGTGATGCGTTCGCTCATCGGCAGCATGATCGGCAATCGACGCGCGAATCGCATCATCGACAGTCGGATCCTTCGGCAACGTGGTCAAAGTGCCCGAAATCAGCGTTTCCGACACCATCGCGGCACACAACTCGACCATCCTGTGCAACTCTTCGGGCAACGATGCCTTCAAGGTTTTCAAAGTCCAATGAAACCCCGGCTCGGGCGTTGGCACCGCGAACAGTTGGGTACGTGCCTGTACCTGATGTTTGACATCCACCGACGTCAGCGCATGGTAGGCCTCGTCGCAATAGATACGGTACGCATCGAACCGCATCTCCGCGCCCAGGCCGAACCCGTAGGAGTCGCGGGCCAATTCCAACACCACCGGATTGACGATGTCTTGCTCAAGGGTTGCCGTAAAATCCAGGTACGAATACAGGCTATCGATCAAGAAATGCTCGACGTCATCACCTCCCCGTCTCCTTACCAGATCGTGTGACGCACACGGCGCCAACAGAAGCGAAAAGTAATGCTGCCCACCATCGAGATCGGTGATGAGCCGACGCGACTTGGATCGTACTGAACTCTTGTGGTCCCATTCCCGAAGGGCCGACCGATAGTCTCGGGTGGCAGAGACAGAGATATCCATGACAGAATTCCTTCCTGGTAAGGCGATGAGTAGGAATAACGTTAGAGACGTGAGGAAATAACTCGGATCCGCTCCGATGCGGAGCGATCGGATTGTCGATCCGGATCAAGTGTGTCCAATGTTTCCGAAATCGTCGTCCTCATACGGGGTAGCACAATTTCGGGAAAATCATTAACCAATACCGACAGTCGATACAGATCCAATCGCTGCAATACGCCGTAGGTGTCAGGATCCCGCAATCGGCGCAAAATATTCCCCGTAAGATACGTGTAGGACGACGATCGATCGGGCAACTGCAGATCGCGACCGAGTTTGAGATCACCGTAATGCAGAGCGTCGAACAGGGTGTCAACCTTGGCGACATCGGTGTTGTGGTGCAACAACGCCATGTAATGGTCGACCAAATGTTGATTTCCGGGAACTTGCATAAGGCCCGTAAAAGCCAACCGTAAACGTAGCGGATCTGACGACGATGCCGAATCGGAGATCAGATCCAGCACTGTATCGTGATGATCGCGGTCGCCGAAACGCGCCAACATGTGAATAGCATGCTGCGCCGGCAACTCCAGTGGCGAGGTGATGTCCCTGCTCAAGGCCAGTGACCGCATGCTTCGCAGCGCATCGTCGCGAAAATCCAGCAGTCGCCCCTCGATATGCTTAGGGTTTAGCAGCAGACCCACGAAATGATTCGCAGGATAGCGTAGATGAACATTGATGTTGTGCGGCGACAAGATCGCACCGAAGCTTCGATTCTCCGCCGACTCCAACCACAACCGTAGAACGAACGACACGTGGGTGATGTTGTAGAGAAGCCGCGAAAGGTAGTCTCTCGGATCAGTGTCCTCGGCGTCCATTGTTTGCTGGATTAGTCGGGCCTGGATCGATTCGATCAATGGGTCAGCCTCACACCGTGCCACCCGAGCCAATCCCTCAAGTCGACGTCGCAACGAATCCGAGAAGTCCTCGCAATCTTTCAATTTCACCGCGAAATCCAGATCACTGGGTGTCCCCAGATGCGCGGCGATCTCTGCCAGATGATGACGAGGAATCTGCTCCCGACCGTTCACCCAACGCTTGACCTGTGTCCGATCACGACCAATCATCCGAGCCAACTGCGTATTGGAGATCTCCAATTGCGCCAGAAGCTCAGCAAGCCATTCGTTAGGTGTAGGAACCTTCAGGATTGATCCGGCCATTGTATTGTGCCGCCTCGTTCGCACTGGCGCCCGAAAAGTACCGACGCTTGACGGATGGTCGATTTCGAGAGTACGGACGTCCGGAGAACTCAGACACCGGGAGAATCTTCTCCCTCACTGGATTGATACCTTCACGCAAGCTGGGAACCGATAAGCATGCGCCAATCGCGCACGCACCCGTACGACATACCGTGCCGACACGCGCACGGCAGCAATATCGCTGCCCGTCAACTACCGCGGCCAGCCCTGGCCTGTGAGTACTCGTCTGGTTGTTGCCCGGAAGTGAGCGCCTGGCTAGCCGCAACGAGCGCGTTGCGCAGCGGTCCAGTGGTGAAATACGCTGTCATTTAAGGGATTTGACGAAGGCGTCGCGTGCTGGTTTCTTGCCGATGGACGGTTGGATCAGGGTGGCGGGTGTCATGAGTGTTCCCCCTCGAACGTGGTGTACTTCCGCGCTGAGCCGAGACTTGTTGCCACAGGGTACTTCTGAGCGTTGTGGCTGATCTTCGCGGCGGCTGCGTCGATCGGGTCGATGCCGAGTAGATCGCTGAGCCGTGACAGGTCGGCGGTGACCGTATTGAGACGCCGGTTGAGACCAGCGCGCCCCGGTTCCTTGAGTGTGCTCGAATCCTCTGACTCCCATTGAAAATGCTCAAGAACCCGCCCCACGGACGCGGCGAGTTTGCAGATCGCGCATATTACGCCGGTGAGGTCGATACGGTGTTCGGGCTGCGCTGGGGTCGGCGAGGACAAGGTGGGCTCGATCCCCGTAACGTCATGGAGGCGCAATAGGTAGAGGGTGACGTCGCCGAGTTCCTCGGCGATATGCGAAGTCGAGCCACCAACTCGGGGCTGGAGCGGGTCCAGGAGGCATCCGACGGCCTCGGCCAGTTCACCGAGCTCCCCACCCAATGCCATCGCCAAGTTCTTGGGCGTGTGAAACTGTTCCCAGTCCCGGTCACGCACGAATGCGCGCTGAGCGGCCACCACGGTGTCCACGGCGTTCATGCCGAACGACGGTACCAGGTGACTCCGCGGAGAACGCGAGTCAGGCGTGTTGGATTTCTGACTTCACCAGTAGCAGCGGAACGCATCTCGGCTCATTGGACGACTCGCAGGTAGTTGCGGCGCTGACCCGCACGACTACCGGTCCAACGTCGAGGTGATCGTCGTCCCGAACAGACGGCCCGGCTTCAGCGGCGTCGCCCCATCGGCAGCCGGGCCGACCATTTCATACCTATTCCCAAATCGGCTGGTCGGCCTGGAGTCATCGCAGGTGGATGACGGTCGGGCGTAAGGGGCCCATTGGTGCTGGGTGAGGTTGCGTCTCCGGTCTTGTACGCGAGCTCGGTCATGTTCATGTTGTCCTCCCGCGCCGAACATCGACGCGGGCACCGACATCAACCGTTTGATCGTGATCGGCGTGGCTCTCACATGGCATGCCTCTCGCCAGGCGCCATGCGGGGAGTGGCTGAAAAGGGGGGTGTCCCTATGTTCATTGTCAAGTCGCGGGCTCGGTGTTGTGGTTGATGGCTGTGTTGGATGAAGTCGGTTGTCGGTAGCGTGATTTGGGTGGCGACGAAGGCTGAACGGCAGGCTGCCCGTGGCGTGGTGTCCGCGTATCACGAGGCGCAGCTCGGTGTGCTGATTGAGCAGGTCGGTCGGGCGGTGGACCGGTTCCGTGCAAGCGAACGGGATGCATTCGAGGTTGACGCCGTGATCCACCAGTTCCATCGGGCAGCCCGGCAGCTGTGGTCGTTCTGCGCCCAGTCCGGCGCGCAGGTGGAATACACCGCGCACTTGATTGAGCGCATGGCCGCTGAAGGCGATGCCATCGACTGGTGGCAGCGCGGCGCGTCAGCCAGAGCCTCGAGGGTTGAGGATTCGGACGGCTGATCCGGACGGTGGTGTGGTAGCTCAGGCGGCTGCAGGGCCGTTGTAGGGCTGTTTGGTTTTCAGCATGGCGCAGAGGACGTCGCAGCGGCGTCTGGCCAGACAGATGAGGGCGGCGTTGTGTTTCTTGCCTTCGGCTCTCTTCCTGTCGTAGTAGCGGCGACTGGCCGGGTCGTGCAGCGCGGCGAAGGCCGAGAAGAACAGGGCGCGTTCGAGTTTGTGGTTGCCTGATCGGGCCGGGTGTTCGCCACGGATCGAGCTGCCGCAGCGGTGGGTGATCGGGGCGATGCCCGTAGGAGGCGAGGTGGCCGGCGGTGGCGAAGGCGGTGCCCTCGCCGACTTCGAGCAGGATGCGGGCTCCGGTCCTGACGCCGACGCCGGGCATCGAGGTCAGGACCTTGGCAAGAGGGTGATCATCGAACATCCTCTCGATATCCTCAGCGATCTGTTTTCGTTGTAGCAGAACTGCTTTCAGCGAGTCGGCGAGTTTCGGCAGCACGGTCTCGGCGGCTTTCGTCCCGGGAACGGTGACCGTTTGCGCGGGCAACGCGGCCAGGATCTCCTCGACCAGGCGGGCGCCCATGCGGTTCGCGTGCTTGGTCGCGATGGCGGTGAGTTTGCGCCTGCCCGCGGCGCGGATTCCCTCGGGTCCGCCGCAACGCGAAAGGATTTCCAGGACCGCCGGGTGCGCGGCGCGCGGCCCCAGAACGCGTTCGAGAGCGGGATGGACGCTGGTCAGCAGGCCGTGGATGCGGTTGCTGGTGCGGGTCGCTTCTCCGGCGAGGTCGTCATCGAATCCGACGAGAACGCCGAGCTCGGTGAGGGTTTCGTCGCCGACGTCGACCCGGCGCAGTGTGTGCGGCATGGTGTGGGCCGCGTCGGTGATGATGTGGGTGTCGCGAGCGTCGGTTTTGGCTTGGCCGGGATAGAGGTCGGCGATGCGGCGCATCGACAGGCCGGGCAGATAGGCCACATCATGGCCGTAGGCGCGAGCGACGGTGACCGGTAGCGCGCCGATGGTGTTGGGTTGATCGACCACGATCAGCAACGGCCCTCGGGCCGCGAGTTGGTCGGACACCGCCCGCAGCCGGGCCTCGTCGTTGGGTAGCGCCTTGTCGAACAACCGTTTGCCGCTCGGGTCGAGACCGACCACGTGGTGCTCGCCTTTTCCCACATCAATGCCGCAGAACACGGCGTACGCCTGTGTCACTTGCCATTTCCTCGTCGCGTCGGCACACTCCGGACGGCCGCCGATCCAGCGTCAACGCCCGGCACCCACGTTACGAAGAGACCTACCAGCGGCCCTGTCCCCATCAGCGGTCCGTCGACGCCACCAGGCCGCGGCGACGCCCCCCCCGGATCATGCGTGAGACAGGGGCAAGAAGTCATACCGGGCCTGGCGACCGTAGCCCCGTTCAGGAGCCATGAAGAAGGTAACGGGGTCTGCCGCAGCCCGAAGTAGCGATGCCCTCCTCGCTGGTGTTAGGCATGCTCGCTGAACGCCGGATTGGGGGCTGCGAGGGATTACCTTCCCCACAGACGTACCGGAATCGGCATCATGGTTCGTTGCCAACGCCCGCCCCGGCTGCGTCTCGAGATGGCGTGAGACTGGGGACCGTTGGGCTGGTTGTGGCCGTTTCCAACCGTGGGGGGTCGCGGCATGTCGAGGCACTCGATGAATGCTCTACTGGCGACCAAAGCTGCTGTTAGCCAATGATTTACCATGCGTGTTGAGGTGATCCTGCTGTTGTGTCGGGTGATTCGAAACTATGATCGAATGCATGGTCGAGTCTGCTGATGACATGCTTGCTGCCGCCGAGGTGGTGGAGCGGCTTCAGGTCGTGCACTCGATGATTGCCACAGCCCAAGCCGAGGAGATCGGTCTGATGACACGGCTGTATCAGTTGCGCCGCGCGCAGCAGCTCGCGCTCGGGGTTGGAGCCCGGTACGCGGGGGAAGATGCGGCCACCGAGATCGGGATCGCCCTGCGGATGTCACAGCGCTCGGCCGACGGGTTGATCGGAGTGGGGCTGGGGTTGGCACACCGGTATCCAGTGACCCGGGCCGACTTTTCGGCGGGGCGCCTGGATCTGGCGCGGGTGCGCGCGATCAGCGACGTTCTCACCAACGCCCCCGACGACTTGGTCGCGGCGCTGGAGCCACGCATCGCCGCGTACGCAGAAACCGCTGAGCCGCAGCGGGTGCGGCGCACTCTGCGTCGCTGGCTGCTCGAGGCCGACCCGGCCGGGCAAGCCGCGCGCCGCAAGGCCGCAGAAGCCGACCGATACGTGAAGGTCACCGCCGCCGACGACGGGACCGCGCAGGTGGAGGCGGTGCTGCCCGCCGCCGGAGGACAAGCCCTCTATGAGCGGTTGCGGGAGATGGCGGTCACCCAGTGCTGCGGCCGTGATCCGCGCACCACCAGCCAGCGCCGAGCCGATGCCTTGGTGGCCTTGGCCGACGGCAGCAGCCAACTCACCTGCCGCTGCGGGCACCCCGACTGCCCCCGCGCCGCAACCGCCGACCCACTGCGTTTGGCGCGTAAAGCGTTGGTGCAGGTGGGTGTTTCGGCTGAAACCCTGGCCGGGCTCCGCGACAATCCGGCACTGCTGGCCGGGTTCGGGGCCATCGACGCAGACCTGGCACGCCAGATCGCCCGCCACGCCCGCTTCACCATCATCACCGACACGGATAACGCCGCCGCCGGCGCAAGCACCGCCACCGGCACAGGCTCCGGTGCGGACACCAGCGCCGTCAGAGGTGCTGACGCTCCCGTCGGCCCGGCCACAATCGTCGAAAACCCCAGCGCCGATAGCGAACTGCGGTACCGCCCCGGTGCGCGTGTCGCCGCCCGAGTGCGGGCCCTGGACGGTGGCTGCCGCGCGCCCGGTTGTGCCGTGCCCGCCGCCGCCGCCGATCTCGACCACCAAGACCGATTCGACCACGCGAACCCCGAAAACGGCGGCCGCACAGTCGAAGCCAATCTGGGTTGCCGGTGTCGTCGACATCACCGGCTCAAGACGCTGGCCGACAACGGGGTCAATGGCTGGCAGGTCGTCCATCACCCCGACCGGACTGTCGAATGGCGCACGCCCACAGGCGGATCGGTGACCACCACGCCCGAGGGTGCGAAGTTCCTCTTCCCGCGCCTGCCGGTGCCACCGCTCAGCGCCACCGGCGTCCCCGACGCCGAACCCGTACAGCCGTTGATCGATCCGGGCTCGGTGGCCAACGCGATGACCGAACTGGTGCATGTCTATTGCACACCTACCCAGCGACGGAAAGCGCGAACTCGCATCCGCGCCCGCCGCACAGCCGCCGTCATCTCCTCGCTCACCCTCTCGGCTACCGCGCTCGATGACGATCCGCCCTTCTGACCAGATGACCGTCCGAGATGATCTCGGCCGATTGATCTTCGGGGGAGCTGTCGGGTCGCTGCCGGGGCGGCGGTGGTGTCGATCAACACCGAGGCCGACGCGATCGCCCTCGAATTCATCCCGCTCGCGCAGATCGACGCCGAGATCCTCAGGACCTCGAGCGATTCTGCGTTGCTACCGAGTCGGGTAACCGATCACTCTATAACCGGCATGAGCGCGCACTGCCGCGGCCGGACGGCCTGAGCCTTTTGATCTTCGGAGACAGCCCGAGATGATCTCGGCGTGTTGATCTTCAGGGAGCGGTTCGTCGACCGGTTGGTCAGCGCGAGAAGTTCCTTGTCATGACAGTTCTGGCTCGTCGGGAGTGTTGGCTCGCCTTGCGAAACACAGCCTCGCGATCAGACGGTCCTGGCCTCCTCGCGTGGCCTGGGCGATGGCTGCCGGTGGCCGCGGCTTCCTCGGACTGGGTTGCTGGGCAAGTTGAATCGGAATGCCTTCCAAGGGTTCTGCGGTTTGCGCTGGCGTGCCAATGCTCGGGTGTGGGTTGATGAATCATCGGGGGTGGCGCCAGGGGGCGAGGAGGAGTTCGCAGGCTCGGTGGATGTCGGCGAGGGCTTGGTCGGTGGTGAGGCGGCCGGCGGTGGTCCAGGTGAGGATGCCGAAGACGCATTGTTCGAGGAGGCGGGCCAGGCGGTGGTCCTCGGGGGTGGGGTGGGGGATGGCGGCGGCGGTCAGGATGCGGTCGGGCATGGCGTAGTCCTGGGCGAGGGGGCTGGCCGGGGCGGGGTCTTCGGCTCGGACTGCGTTCATGGACACCAGCATTGCGCGGGCCAGGCGGGGGTGGCGGAGCAGTTCGCCGATGGCGGTACCCAGGAATTCGGTCGCGCCGGCGACCGGGTCGGCGGGAATGTCGGCGGGACTGGGCATTTCGCGGATGGCGCGATCCAGGACGCCCGCGAACAGGTGGTGCTTGGACGGGTAGTAGCGGTACAGGGTGCCCAGGGCCACCCCGGCGGTCTGGGCGACCTCGCTCATCTGCACGCCGTCCAAGCCGTGCTCGGCACCCAGGCGGGCGGCGGCGCGTAGGATCGCGCGCTGGCGCTCGAGCTGGCGGGCGGTCGATACCCGGCCGGGGGTGCGGGACTCCGGAATTCGCGGCATGGCCTCATCTTCTGTCGGAAAACTAGAATTCACTCTAGTTTTTTCGGCCGGAAGTTTGTAGAACTGGAGGGTGCCGAGTTCATTCTCACAGGTGAGGAAGTCGCGATGAACGGTGAAGATCCGCAGCATCCGGTCGATCCGGAGCGCCCGGTCGATCCCGCGCGGTATGGGCCGTGGGCGGTCATCACCGGGGGATCGGAGGGGGTCGGGCGGTCGTTCGCGCTGGAGCTGGCGCGGGCGGGGATCGCGCTGCTGCTGGTGGCGCGGCGGGCCGAACCGCTCGCCGCGACGGCCGCCGAGTGCCGGGCGCTGGGCGTCCAGGTACGCACGCTGGCACTGGATTTGACCGCACCCGGCGCGGTGGTGGAGATCGCGGCGGCGGTGGACGATGTCGAGGTCGGGCTGCTGGTGCTCAATGCGGGCGCGAATACGCACAGCGCGCCGTTCGTGGACGGGGATCTGGACGCCTTCCAACGGGTCGTAGATCTGAACATCACCGCGCCGCTCGGGCTGATCCACCACTTCGGGCGTGCCATGAAAACCCGTGGACGAGGCGGGATTCTGATGGTCGGGTCGCTGGCCGGGTATCTGGGCTCGCAGCATCACACCGTGTACGGCGGGGTCAAGGCGTTCGGGCGAATCTTCGCCGAGAGCTTGTGGCTGGAGCTCGGGGAGTACGGGGTGGATGTGCTCGAACTGGTGCTCGGCGTGACCCGGACACCGGCCATGGAACGCGTCGGACTCGACTTCACCGTGCCGGGGATGACGGTGTCCGAGCCCGACGACGTGGCGCGCGAAGGACTTTCGCGGCTCGGGCACGGGCCGGTGCACATCATGTCCGGCAACGAGGCGGGAGCCGCCCAGCGCAATGAACCGGATCGGGCGGCCGCCGTGCTGCGCGCCGACAAGGGCATGCGGCGGCTCATGGGTCTGCCGGAACGGGTGGTGCGATGAGTATCCGGCTCGGTCTGTCCACGCCGATCGTGGTGCAGGTGCCCGGCGTCGCCTCGCCCTGGGAGGCCACCGCGGGCCCCGAGGATCTGACCCGGATCGCCACGGCCGCCGATGAACTCGGCTTCGACCACCTCACCTGCTCCGACCACGTCGGCGTGCCAGCGGCGGCCGCCTCGGTGCGCGGCGCGACCTATTGGGACCCGCTGGCCACCCTGTCGTACCTGGCGGCGCACACCACCCGGATCCGGCTCGCCACCTCGGTGCTCGTGCTGGGCTACCACCATCCGCTGGCGCTGGCCAAGAGCTACGGCACCCTCGACCGGCTCAGCGGCGGCCGGGTGGTGCTCGGGGTCGGAGTGGGCTCTCTCGCAGAGGAATTCGCCCTGCTCGGCGCGGCCTGGGAGGACCGGGGCGCGCGGGCCGATGCGGCGCTGACCCGATTGCGCCGGGCCTGGGGGCGCCGCGATGTCGAAGGCTTCGTGCTGGAACCGCACGCCACCGCCACCACCGTGCCGATCTGGGTCGGCGGGCGCACTCGCCGGTCGCTGCGCCGCGCGGTGTCGCTGGGCACCGGCTGGGTGCCGTTCGGGCTGCACGCCGACCAGATCGCGGACCTGCTCGCCACGGTGACCGTACCCGACGGTTTCGATGTGGTGCTCTCGCCGGGCGTGCCGCTGGATCCGCAAGGGAACGCCGAGGATTCTCTGCGCCGGCTGGCAGCGCTGCGGGCGGCCGGGGCGACCCACCTCACCTGCACGGTCCGGGCCACCGATGCCGTCCACTACTGCGATCAGCTCGCCGCGCTGCGCGAGCTGGTCGACCGTCATCTCCTGTAGCAGAAGGATTTCCATGATCGAAGAGCGTCTCGCCGTGCTCGAGGACCGGTTGCGCCGGGTCGAGGACGAGCTGGCCATCACCCGTCTGATCGCCTCCTACGGCCCGCTGGTCGATGCCGGGGCCGCCGAGGCGGTCGCCGAATTGTGGACCGAGGACGGCGAATACGACGTCGAGGGCTGGCACATGCGCGATCGCGGGCAGGTCCGCGACATGGTCGAATCGCAGGCGCACCAATCGCTCATCGCCGCCGGATCGGCGCACTTCCTGGGCCCGGTGTCGGTCACCGTGGACGGGGACACCGCGGACGCGGTGGGCGAGTCGCTGCTGGTCCGGCGGCGGGACGGCGGATTCTTCGTGTGGCGGGCCGGGGCGAATCACTTCCGCCTGGTCCGCACTTCCGGCGGCTGGCGGATCGCGCAGCGGATCACCCGGGCGCTGGATGGCTCCGAGACCGCCCGAAAACTGCTCATTGCGCCCTGGACCAGCGGAGATGGCGTTTCCGAATGGAAATGAGGGTCCCCTAACGCGCAGCCGATTCTTCCAGCTATGGTTAGCATCACCTAACGCCGCACCTGGGCGTTTGCTGGAAGGACCTGACATGAACGGACGCTCGAGCGGCATGCCGCCGGTGCGCAAGACCCTGATGCGCGTGTCGGCACTGGGTGCAGCGCTGGTGGTCGCGGCGGCATGCAGCAATACGAAGTCGAACAACGACGACGTGAAGGCGCTCGACGGAAACCATTACGCCCAGGTCAATATCGCCTCCAACAAGGCGGACGACAAGGCGCAGTTCACCTTCCCGAACTTCATCAACGCCTGGGGCATCGCGGACCGTCCCAAGGGCGCCGGCGGGCACTTCTGGGTCGGCGCGGGCGGCTACTCCTTCCAGTTCGTCGGTGACGCCACCAAGGCGGCGGATGCCAAGTACCAGAAGATGTTCCAGGATCCGCTGAAGCTGGTCACCATCCCGGGCGCGGACTCCATCGCGGACGACGACGGCGACGACAGCGAAGGCAAGACCACCGGCGTCGTCTTCAACCCGGCCCCCATCACCTCCGACATCTTCGCGGTGAAGGACCAGCCGGTCAGCTACGACGGCAAGGACGAGAAGCTCACCGGCTCCGCGCGATTCATCTTCGCCACCGACTCCGGCAAGATCTCCGGCTGGACCGAGCAGGGTGCGGGCGGCGCCATCGTGCGCCACGACGGCCCGGCCGTGCTCGAGTACGACGGCACCGCGGCGGGCATGAAGTTCAAGGGCATCGCCCTGGACCCGTCCGGCGCCAAGCTGCTGGCCGCCGACTTCGGCAAGGACCCGCAGGTCCGCACCTTCGACAAGGACTGGAAGCTGGTGCCCACCACCGGTTTCGCCAACCCCTTCGCCACCGGTGACGCCATCGACCCGGCCGACGCGTCCAAGGGCAAGAAGGTGAAGGTCGGCGACCCGGCCCCCTTCAATGTCGCCACCATCGGCGACCGCGTCTTCGTCACCTACGCCGTCACCCAGTCCGAGGGCGGCGACCCGAACAAGCTGAAGGCCGGCGAAGAGGACAAGCTCGACAAGGACCAGGAGAAGAACGCCGGCAACAAGGCCAAGAAGGGCCAGGTCGCCGAATTCGACAAGAACGGCAAGCTGGTTCGCACCCTCGACGCCGACGGCCGCCTCAACGCGCCATGGGCCGTCACCATCGCCCCGCAGGGCTTCGGCCCGCTGTCGGGCAAGCTGCTGGTCGGCAACTTCGGCGGCGCGGGCCACATCCTGGCCCTCGACGACCAGTCCGGCAAGTTCGTCGACTACCTGCGTGACGCCGACGGCAAGCCCGCCGAGATCGAGGGCCTCTGGGGCCTCATGTTCGGCAACGGTGAGAGCCTCGGCGACGCCGACGCCCTCTACTTCACCGCGGGCCCCAACGACGAGAAGGACGGCCTCTTCGGCAGCCTCCGCCTGAAGTAACCCGCGAAAGCCCCGGGCCCCGAGTCGATTCCGGCTCGGGGCTCACGCTTTTCCGGGGCAGGCTCGTCGCCGGGGTCAGCTCGCGCCGACGCCCAGTGCGGTGAGCAGGACCAGCACCACGGTGACGACGGCGAAGACGCCGTGCCCGCCCACGACCACGACGGGGAAGTGGCGTTCGGCCGGTTCGGACTGCGGGGCATCGGCTGCCCGGCCCCGATAGACCGGCAGCCAGCGCAGCAGCATGAAGAAGCCGAGCAGTGCCACCGGAATCAGCACCGCGAAGGCGACCCAGGCGACAGCCTTGGTGTCGACCACCAGGTAGATGATCCACAGCACCAGCCCGGCCACGGCCAGCAGGAAGTGGCCGAAGATGACGGGCGGGGGCAGATGGCTGGAACTCGGTTGCCGGACACCGCCTTTGGCGATCCAGGTGCCGAGCAGAACGAAACCGCCGGCCGCGGTGAGCAGCCAGGTGATGAGTGCCGCGATGGCCATGATCAACTCCTGTCGAGAGAGGGGGCGGGGGATTCAGCGCTGGAAACCCGTGGCCTGGGTGGTCTCGTCGGCGACCCGGACGCCGTAGCGATAGGCGAGTTTGCCGCCGAGATAACCGGATACGGTCAGCGCCGCGAGGGCTGCCACCGACAGCAGCAGCGGACCCCACGGCACCGGATCGTGCGTGCCCTCGGCTCGCCGCCAGACGAAATCCAGTGCGAAGGCGACGGTCACCGCGAGGTTGAGGCTCAGGTGGACCAGGCCGGTGCGGAAGGCGGCGGTGCCGGCCGGAATGGCCAGGAAATCCAGGAATCCGACGGTGGCCGCCGCGAGTGCGCCGAGCACGCCGATGGCGATCAGCCACAGTGCGCCGCGCGCCAGGAACTCCGGATCATCGACCATGTGCGAGGCGAGGTCGAAGATCAGGCTGGCCACCCAGGTCCCGATGGGCACGGTGACCAGGATCGGATGGAACGGATGGCCGTACGGCCCGGCCAGCGCCGCGCTCACCGGGCGCTTGGCCTGGTACGGATCAGGCTCGGCCTGCTGCGGATCAGCCGTCACGACAACCTCCCAACCAGCCTTGAATTCAGGAAATAATTCTTGGCGTAATTACCCTGCCGGGTCAAGGACCACACGCTGGAGCGGTGCCAAATACTTTTCGGCCATCACGATGGGCGCTATTGTGGTCACGTGACCAGTGCTTCCGCGATCGGTGCCGTCGCCGTCCTCGATGACGACCTGCGGCGCGGCATGTACTGGTACATCCGCCGCGCCCGCCGCCCCGTCACCCGCGACGAGGCCGCCGCCGAGGTCGGCATCTCCCGCAAACTCGCCGCCTTCCACCTGGACAAGCTCGTCGACGCGGGCCTGCTGCGCGCCCGCTACGAGGCCGTCGGCGCCCCCCGTCGCGTCGGCCGCACCCCCAAGGTCTACGAACCCGCCGAAACCGATGTGCGCGTGAGCATTCCGGAACGCCGCTACGAGGTGCTGGCCGAAATCCTGATGGGCGCGGTCCTCGCCGAGGGTGCGGACGAGACCGCCCGGGACATCGCCGTCCGCGTCGCCACCGAGCGCGGCACCGCCCTCGGCGCCGCCGAACGCGACCTCCGCAAACCCGGCCGCCTCGGCCCCGAACGCGCCCTCACCCTCCTCCAGGCCCTACTGTCCGACCAGGGCTTCGAACCCGGCCGCCCGACCCCGTCCTGCATCCGCCTGCACAACTGCCCCTTCCACCCCCTCGCCGCCTCCGCCCCCGAACTCGTCTGCACCCTCAACCACGCCTACCTCTCCGGCATCCTCGACGGCCTGGGTGCGAACACCGTCGAAGCCGTCCTGGCTCCGGCCCCCGGCGAATGCTGCGTCGAACTGCGCCCGGCAGCCGACGGCCGCGCCCGCCCGGACCACCCTTCGCCCGCCCCGGGCTCATCGGCAGCTTCCGCCTGAGGGAGATATGGCTATTCCATGGTCTTGCCGATCAGGAACAGTGTGAGGACGATGCCCATCACCACGACCAGTCCGTAGTGGCCGGCCATCCGGCCGTAGTCATAGGTGGAGGCGGCGACGACGATCGTCATGATCAGGAAAAGAAAGCGCTTCACCGCAGACTCCCACAGGCTCGTTCCCAACCGTACGAGCGGTGGATTCGGTTGTGCCACAGCGTAATGGGTGAAGGGCAGCGCAGTGGCGGCGGCCCGCCCGAACCGTCCGAACGGGGCGCGTCGGGGTGGAAACGGGGCAGCGGTCACCGCGGAATCCGGGTGCGCGACCGGTGAATCCACGACGGTCGCCCCGTCCTATGGGTAACCGCGCGGCCCACCTCGACCCATTCGCAAGGAGTGCACCGATGCGCAAGATCACCGCTGGACTGTTCATCTCGCTCGACGGCATCGTCGCCGACCCGCAGGACTGGCACTTCCCCTACTACAACGACGAGATGGGCGAGGCGGTCTCGGCCCTGGTCGCCACCGCCGACACCCTGCTGTTCGGCCGCGTCACCTACGACTCGTTCGCCGGTGCGTGGCCCGAACGCGAGGCCGCCGGAGCCGAGGACGCGGGCTTCGCGAAGGCGCTCGGCGATCTGCGCAAGATCGTGTTCTCCCGTCGCGAACTCGACTTCACCTGGCGCAATTCCGAACAGCCCCGCGGTGATCTGGTGGCGACCGCGGCCGCCCTCAAAGCCGAACCCGGCGGCGACATCTCGCTCAGCGGCTCGACCTCGATCGTGCGTCAGCTGCTGGCGGCCGCGCTCGTCGACGAACTGCACCTGTTCGTGCACCCGATCGCCCTGCGCAGCGACGGCCTGCGGCTCTTCGACGAGGGCACTCCCATCCCGCTGCGGCTGCTGTCGGCTACGCCGTTCAAAACCGGTGTGCTCCACCTGATCTACGGCCCCGCCGACGCTCCCGAGGAGGCCGGTTACGAGGACGCGCGAGCGCACCTCGCCTGAGCAGCCGCGCGGTGTCGAACCAGCGAGTAGAGCCGAGGTATGCCAACATCGGCCGCATGGCGATCTCTGTGGAGTCTGTTGCGCATATCCGGCTCACCGTGGGTGACATCGGGCGGTCGAGAGCCTTCTACGATGCGGTCTTCGGGTGGCCGGTGGCGCTGGAGATCGCGGCCGATGCGGACGACGAAACACGGCAGCGGCTGAGCTTCCTGCACGGTGGGGTGATCTACCGGATGGCGCATGGGCTGATCGGTCTGCGGCCGGTCGGAACCGATCGGTTCGACGAGGACCGTGTCGGTCTCGACCATCTCGCCTTCCCGGTTGGTTCACTGGCCGAATTGGAGGCCGCCGCGGCGCATCTCGATGCCTGCGGTGTCGCGCACGAGGACATCAAGGACATCGGCTTCAGCTACATCCTGGAGTTCCGGGACCCGGACAACATCGCACTGGAGCTGGTTGCGCCGAAGTAGGTGCGGGGGGCCGGGGCTAGTTCATGGCCTTGCCGACGAAGAACATGGTCAGGACTGCGCCGAGGGCTATTGCCGCGCCGTAGTGGCCGGGGGAGTGGGCGTAGGTGTAGGTGGATGCGGCGAGGATGATTGCGGCGGTGAGGAATAGCAGGCGCTTCGCTTTGGGCTCCACAGGCTGGAATTCAACCGTAGGAGGGGGCGGATTCCTGGGTGCCACGGCGGCGGGTCGAGGGCGGGAACGGGTCCGCCGACGGCGGGCCCGCTCCTTGTCGGGCAGCGGCGCTCGGACCGGTTACTTACCGAAGGATCCACCGGCCGAGCCGCTGGCGACCAGGCAGAGCGGATTGTTGACCATGAGCATTTGCGCCGAGCCCGAGGACGAACCGGTGATGCCGGAGTCGATGGCGGGTGTGTTCGGCGGTGTAGCAGCGGGATCACCGGAACCGCCGAGTCGCACCGAGCGGCCGTCGGAGTTCGGATCCGCCGGTGCACCCAGCAGGTCCAGCACCGTCGGGGTGATGTCGGCCAGGGTGTAGCCGTTGTTCTGCGCACCCGCGGCGAAGTCCGGCCCCCGCGCGATCATGAAACTCGCTGTCTCGTAGGCGCTCTGGCCGCCGTGGCCACCCTCGGGCTTGTGCCCGTGGTCCGTGGTCACCAGGATCGTCCAGCGCTCGCCGGCGTGCGTACGGGCGCGGTCGTCGACCGCCTTGGTGATCTTGCCGACCAGCGCGTCCACCCGGCCGATGGCATCCCGGTACGCCTGCGGCCAGATGCCGCGCAGGGTGTGGCCGACGATATCGACCTGATCGAGGTGGGTGAACACGAAATCCGTGCCGTCGTCGGTGATCGCGGACACCACCTGCGCCGCGGCATTCGAATCCGCGGTCGTCTCACAGACTCCCGCGCCGGTCGGATCGACCTGCGTCACGGACACCCTGTCCGCCGCGGGATTTCCGGTCCGGGCGATCATGCCGATCTTGTCCCAGGTACCCAGCGACGCGGTGGCCAGGCTCGGCTTCGCGCGCTCCAGCTGCGTGAACACCGTCGGATACTGTGCGAAAGGCGCAGGGGTGCAGGTGGAGTCATTGTCCTTGATGCCGTGCTTGGTATCCCACACCCCGGTCAGGGCCGTCGCCCAGGAGACGCACGACATGGTGGTGTGCGGGGCGATGGAGGTCCGCGCCAGGGTGCCCTGGGCCGCGAGCAGGCCCAGGTTCGGGGCATTGGCCGCCTGCACCTCGCTCCACAGCGTGCCGTCGATGCCGATCACCACGACCTTGTTCACCACTGGTGCGGCCGTTGCCGGGGCGGCCGTGGCCAGCGGGAGTGCGGCCAGCGCGGCGGCGGCCACCATTGCACGAGTACGAGACATGCGCGGCAACCTAGCCGGGGTCCGGCACTTCCGCAGCAAATTCGGACAATTGACCAGAACTGTCCCGCTGAGTGAACGTCCGCGGGACGCATCCCCTAGCCGGAGCGGCGGTTCGAGCGGGTCTGCCGCCGGCGGGCCCGCTCCTTCTCGATGGCGTCGAAGCGGAGTTGCAGGCCGTCGGTGAAGGCCGACAGCGCCAATTCGAAACTCTCCGAATCGATCTCGTCCGCCTTGGCGCGCAGCAGATGCGCTTGCTCCAGATGCGGGTAGCGGTCGCGATAGACCTGGACGTCGTCGACGAAACCGCGGGAGAACGAGCCCATGGTGGCGCCCATGACCAGGTAGCGGGTGGCCGCGCCGATCATGGTGGCGTCGCGCGGTGGCCAGCCGGCGGAGACCAGGCCGCCGTGGACGGCGTCGGCGGCGCGCAGGTTCTCGTCGCGGGTGCCGGGTCCGGCGGCCAGGTACGCGACGAAGTTGGGGTGCCGGACCAGGGCGTCGCGGTAGGAGTGGGCCCACGAGGTGAGGCCGGCGCGCCAGCCCTGGTCGAAGGCCGACGCCTCGACCCGCGCCATGAGACCGCCCGCGATGTCGTCTAGGACGGCGTCCTTGGTGGGGTAGTGGGTGTAGAGGGAGGCGGCCTGCACACCGAGTTCGGCGGCGAGCTTGCGCATGGACAGCTCGGCGAGCCCGTCGCGATCGATCAGGGTCAGGGCCGCGTCGCGAATCCGTTCGCGGCTCAGCAGCGGCACCTTCGGCCTGGCCATCCGGCTCACCTCCTTCGATGGAAGACCCCAGCGATCCCCCGGCGGACGTCGAATTTATCACTCGGTCCTTGATTGACCGAACACTGTTAGGATAACTTCGGGCCATAAACCTAACAACGTTTGGTTAGGAGCTATCACAACCATGGACTTCGAACTCGGCGAGTCGCAGCGCGAACTGCGCGAGCTGGCCCGGGCCTGGGTGGACAAAGAGGTCGTTCCGCACGCGGCCGCCTGGGATCGGGCCGAGGAGGTCGATACCGCGATCGTCGGCAAGCTCGGTGCGATGGGCTTCCTCGGTATCGAGATCCCGGAGGAGTACGGCGGCTCCGGCGGCACGGCCCTGGACTACTGCGTCCTGCTCGAGGAACTCGGCCGCGGCGACAGCTCGGTGCGCGGCATCGTGTCCGTCTCGCTCGGCCTGGTGGCCAAGTCGATCAAGACCTACGGCACCGAGACCCAGAAGCGGGAGTGGCTGCCGCGCCTGTGCGCCGGGCAGTCGCTGGGCTGCTTCGGGCTCACCGAACCCGGCACCGGCTCCGACGCGGGCAGCCTCACCACCAAAGCCGTTGCTGACGGCGACGATTGGCTGCTGTCGGGCACCAAGATGTTCATCACCAACGGCACCTGGGCCGATGTCGCCATCATCTTCGCCCGCACCGGCGGCCCCGGCCCCAAGGGCGTGACCGCGTTCCTGGTGCCCACCGACGCCCCCGGCTTCGCGCGCACCGAGATCAAGGGCAAGCTCGGCCTGCGCGGCCAGGCCACCGCCGAACTCGTCCTCGACCAGGTCCGGGTGTCCGACGCCAACCGGCTCGGCGAGCTCGGCCAGGGCTTCAAGATCGCCATGGCCGCGCTGGACAAGGGCCGCATGGGTGTGGCCGCCGGGTGTGTCGGCGTCGCGCGCGGCTGCCTGGAGGCCGCCGTGAAATACGCTCGGGAGCGCGAGCAGTTCGGCAAGCCGATCGCCTCCTATCAGCTGGTCCAGGAACTCATCTCCGATATCGCCGTCGATGTCGAGGCGGCACGGCTGCTCACCTGGCGGGTCGCCGACCTGGTCGGGAAGGGCAAGCCGTTCGGCACCGAGGCCTCGGTCGCCAAGCTGTTCGCCAGCGAGGCCGCGGTGAAGGCCGCCAACAATGCCATCCAGGTGTTCGGCGGATACGGCTACATCGACGAGTACCCGGTGTCGAAGTACCTGCGCGACGCCCGCGTGCTCACCCTCTACGAGGGCACCAGCCAGATCCAGAAACTGCTCATCGGACGCGCCCTCACCGGCGTGAACGCCTTCCTCTGAACGTCATTCACAGACAGGGAGATTCAGTCATGTCGAAAGTCGCAGTCGTGACCGGTGCGGCCCGCGGAATCGGCGCGGGCACCGCGGCCCGCCTGGCCGCCGACGGCTTCGCCGTCGCCATCGTCGATCTCGACGAGGCCGCCTGCAAGGACGCCGTGGACGCCATTGCCGCCCAGGGCGGCACGGCCATCGCGGTGGGCTGCAATGTCACCGACGAAGCGCAGGTCGCCGCCGCGTTCGAACACATTGCCGCGGAACTGGGTTCGGTCGACGTGCTGGTCAACAACGCGGGCGTGCTGCGCGACAACCTGCTGTTCAAGATGTCCGTGGACGACTGGGACATCGTCATGTCCGTGCACCTGAAGGGCGCGTTCCTGTGCTCGCGGGAGGCGCAGAAGTACATGGTGAAGCAGAAGTCCGGCAAGATCGTGAACACCTCCAGCGTGTCCGCACTGGGCAGCCGCGGCCAGGCCAACTACTCGGCCGCCAAGATGGGCATCCAGGGCCTGACCCGCACGCTGGCCATGGAATTGGGCCCGTTCGGCATCAATGTGAATGCCGTCGCGCCGGGCTTCATCGTCACCGAGATGACCGATGCCACCGCCGCCCGCGTGGGCGTCTCGCCGGAGGAGTTCCGCGCCGAGGCTGCCAAGATCACCCCGCTGCGCCGGGTCGGCGAGCCCGCCGACATCGCGAACGTGGTGTCCTTCCTGGTCTCCGACGACGCGTCGTTCGTCACGGGCCAGACCATCTACGTCGACGGCGGACGCCGTCTCTGACCGCTAGAGAGATTTCTTCCATGCAGAGAACAGTTTTCGACAAGGACCACGACGCCTTCCGCGAGACCGTGCGCGCGTTCATCGAAGCCGAGGTCGTGCCCGTCTACGAGCAGTGGTACGCCGCCGGTATCGCACCCCGCGACTTCTATTACAAGCTGGGCGAACTCGGCGTCTTCGGCATCGAGGTGCCCGAGGAGTTCGGCGGCGCGGGCATCGAGTCGTTCAAGTTCCAGGCCATCCTCATGGAGGAGTGCGCCCGCGCCGCGGTGTCCTTCGGCGGCTCGGGCGTGCATGTCGGACTGTGCCTGCCCTACATCAAGAATCTCGCGAGCGAGGAGCAGAAGCAGCGCTGGCTGCCCGGCTTCGTCACCGGCGAGATCATGTTCGCCATCGCCATGACCGAGCCCGGCACCGGCTCCGACCTGGCCGGAATGCGCACCACCGCAAAGCTTTCCGCGGACGGCACGCACTACGTGCTGAACGGGTCCAAGACCTTCATCACCGGTGGCGTGCTCGCCGACCGCGTCATCGTCTGCGCCCGCACCGCCGCGCCCAGCGACACCGATCGCCGCCACGGCATCTCGCTGTTCGTGGTGGACACCAAGTCCCCGGGCTACAGCGTCGGCCGCAAGCTGGACAAGCTGGGCCTCAAGGTCTCCGACACCGCCGAGCTCAACTTCACCGACGTCGAGGTGCCGGTGGAGGACCTGCTCGGCGAGGAGCACAGGGGCTTCTCCTACCTGGGCCAGAACCTCCCGCAGGAGCGGTTGTCCATCGCGGTCGGCGCGTACGCGCAGGCCAAGGCCGCGATCCGCTTCGCCAAGGAATACACCCAGCAGCGCAACGTCTTCGGACAGCCGGTCGCCAGCTTCCAGAACACCAAGTTCGAACTCGCCGCCTGCCAGGCCGAGGTGGACGCCGCCGAGGCCGTGGTCGACCGTGGCCTCGAGGCCCTCGACGAAGGCACCCTGACCCCCGCCGACGCCGCCTCCGCCAAGCTGTTCTGCACCGAGGTCGCGCACCGCGTCATCGACCGCTGCCTGCAGCTGCACGGTGGCTACGGCTTCATCAACGAATACCCGGTCGCCCGCCTGTACGCAGACAACCGCGTCAATCGCATCTACGGCGGCACCAGCGAGGTCATGAAAATGATCATCGCCAAGGACATGGGGCTGTAGGCCGAGCCGCCCCGAACGCTGATCCGATCGAACCGAGGTCTCAATGAACGCGACTCTCTCCCTGGCCGGCATCCTCGCCGAACCGGCGTGGCGGCGACCCGACCACATCGCCCTGATCGAGGGCGACCAGCGCATCACCTTCCGCGACCTGTGGCGGCAGGCCCGCGAACAGGCCGGTGCGCTCATCGAACTCGGGGTGCGGCCGGGTGACCGGGTCGCGCTCATGGGACCCAATACCGCTGATTTCCCGCGCGCGTACTTCGCCATCCTGGCGGCGGGTGCGACCGTGGTGCCGGTGCACCTGCTGCTCACCGCGGACGAGGCGGAATACGTGCTGCGCGACAGCGGGGCCAAGGTCATGATCTGCCATCCGATGGTGGAGGCCGTCGGCAAGGAGGCGGCCGGTCGGGTCGGCATCGACTGCCTGAGCCCGAAAGAGCTTTCCGGCGAGGCGATTCCGGCGTATGTGGCGCGCAGCCCGCTCGACACCGCGGTGGTGTTCTACACCAGCGGCACCACCGGCCGCCCCAAGGGCGCGGAGCTCAGCCACCTCAATATGGTCATGTGCGCGACGGTGAACGCCTTCGACGCCAACGAGGTCGAGCGCGAGGACATCGCGCTGGGCGCGCTGCCGCTGTTCCATGTGTTCGGGCAGACCGTCTCCATGAACTCGCACTGGCGGCTCGGCGCGACCCTGGTGCTCATGCCGAGATTCGATGCGGCACAGGCGCTCGAGCTCATGGTGAAGGAGAACATCAACACCTTCCACGGGGTGCCGACCATGTACCACGGGCTGCTCGAGGCGGCCGGGGGCGCGGCGGAACTGCCGAAGTTGCGGCTGTGCATCAGCGGCGGCGCGGCCATGCCGCCGGTCATCATCGAGGAGTTCGAGAAGGTCTTCGGCTCGCACATCCTCGAGGGCTACGGCCTGTCCGAAACCTCGCCCACCGCAACGGTGAACCAGCCGCTGCTCGGCCCGCAGATCGGCACCGTCGGCCACCCGGTGTGGGGCGTCGACGTCGAGATCGCCGCCGCCGAGGTGCGCGACCGCATCGAACTCCTGCCGACCGGCACCATCGGCGAGGTCGTGGTGCGCGGCCACAATGTGTTCAGCGGCTACACCGGCAAGCCCGAGGCCACCGCGGAGGTCATGGTGGACGGCTGGTTCCGCACCGGCGACCTGGGCGTCAAGGACGAGCAGGGCTACCTGCGCATCGTGGACCGGATCAAGGAGATGATCATCCGCGGCGGGTTCAACGTGTACCCGACCGAGGTGGAGGCCGCGCTGCTGCGGCACCCGAACATCGCGCAGGTGGCGATCATCGGTGTGCCGGACGAGAACTACGGCGAGGAGATCCTCGCGGTCGTCGTGCCGTCCGGACCGCTCACCGCCGAGGACGTCATCGACTATGCGAAAGAGCATGTGGCGCGGTACAAGTACCCGCGCCGCGTCGAGTTCGTCACCGAACTGCCCATGGGGCCCACCCACAAGATCCTCAAGCGCGAACTGAAGCAGCGCTACGCCTAGCGGGAGGAACACCGCATGATCGACTTCAGCGACTTCGACCACCTGCGCGCCGCCGCCGGCACCGAAATCGGTGTCAGCGACTGGATCACCGTCGACCAGCAGCGCATCGACAAGCCTGCCTGCGTCGCGGAGAGCATCGCCCGCTACCTCGCCTGAGACGCGCAGACCAGGGCCCGCCGATCGAATCGATCGACGGGCCCCGGCTTTTCGCGGACCGGCGGTGTGCCGCGGGCTAGCCGCGTGGTCCGAACGGCACCGCCGACAGCGGGGCGGCGTCCGGCGTCATGGTCGCCACCACCGAGATCCCGGCCGCTTGGAAATTCATCAGCGCCCGGGCGATATGGTTCGCCGAGGTGATCAGGATCGCCGCGTGCGCGCCGATGGCGTCCATCAGCTGCGCCGAGAACGCCGCGTTCTGGACCGTCGAATTCGCCTTGGTCTCGGTATGAATGCGGGTGCGGTCGATACCGCGCTCGACCAGCCAGTCCGCCATGGCGTCCGCCTCGGTCACCCCGTTCTGCGGATTGCCGCCGGTCACGATGACCGGGGCCTGCGGCGAGAGCAGGGCCGAGACGTAGCCGGCGTAGAGCCGGGCCATGAGCTCCGGGCGCATCGAGCCGTCGGGCTGCAGACCGTAACCGAGCACCACGATCGCGGTGTCCGGGGTGAACAGCGCGGGCAGGTTCACGCCCGGCAGGTCCATGCCGGGGATATTGAAGGTCTGCAACGCGTTGATGGCCGCCAGCATGTTCTGGGAGAGCCCGGCGATGGAATCGATCTGTACCGGCTGCGGCGGAGCGTCGGCGTGGGCCGGGGCGGCGGCCGTCGCCAGTGCGATGACGGTCGCGCCGGGCAGCAGGGCCTGGATGGCCTTGGTGCGGAACTGATTCGATGTCCTCCGGTGATGGCGGCCGGGCCGAACGCGCCCCAGTTGGGGGCGGACTCCTTGCCATTGACCGCTGGGTGAGATTCTCCGATGTCTGCCTGCGTCGAGCATCGCAACCCCCTAGGTAGCCGGGATGTGACTACCGGTCGGTTCACAATCGTCCGAATCATGATCGCGCCGGATCCACTTCCATGGAGGCGATTTCGCGAAATCAAGATTCACATCGTCGCGAGACAGTGTCCGAACAGCGGAAATATCAAGCCGGACCGGCATTGTCGTGAGGTCGGCGCGACCGGTCGGACCGCTCCGGATGGTGTGACCGGCATCACATCGAACCCGATGTCACACCCGCGTGGGCCGCGTCGTCAACCTGACGAAGGCAACGAACGACACAGAGAAAAGAGAGAACAATGACCCGCTTCGCCCTGTACGAGAACGAAGTCGCCGCCAAGTTCAACAAGCGCCTCGTCACCGCCGCCCGCGTCGTCGACGAGTCCAGCCTGCCCAAGGCCACCCAGGAACTGGTGAAGATCCGCGCCTCGCAGATCAACGGCTGCGGCATGTGCCTGGACATGCACACCAAGGACGCCGCCCACGCCGGCGAGACCGCGGTCCGCCTGGCCATGGTCGCCGCCTGGAGGGAATCCACCGTCTTCACCGAGCCGGAGCGCGCGGCCCTCGCCCTCACCGACGAGGGCACCCGCCTCGCGGACGGCGGCGGCATCTCCGAGGACACCTGGGCCCTGGTTCGCAAGAACTACGACGACGACCAGATCGGCGCGCTGATCTCCCTCATCGCCACCATCAACGCCTGGAACCGCCTGAACGTCATCTCCGGCCAGCTGGGCGGCCAGTACGTCCCCGGCCAGTGGTGACCACCTGCCCGCGCCCCAATCGCATTGGGGCGCAAGGGTAGACATTCCTCGAGTGGCACACCACCGAGGGGAATCGGTCGAATCCCCGCGGCGGTGTGCCACTCGGCGTTCGGGCCGCGCAACCGATCCCGCGATTCGGCTGCCGGGCCCGAGCTTCCAGGACAGGCGGCCAACCCGCCTGCCCGTCCGGCCGATCGAGCTTGCCCGGCTCGGGTTCTCGATACGGTGCAACTGCCCGCTCTCATTCCGGTCCGCGTTCCCCGGTGGAGTCTCGGCTCGGAAGCGCCGCGGTCGGGTGGATTCCGGTCCCGCCCCTCGATCGTCGAGACCGGGCGGCTAGTCGTTGTGGCGGACCAGCGGCCAGTCGATCGCGACTCGGCCCGCCGTCGTCACGTAGGTGGTGAAGACGTTCAGCGCCACGTGGGCGATGATCTCCACCAGGAGGTCCGGGGCCAGGCCGGCGTCCTGGGCGGTGCGCAGATCGGCGTCGGTGACGGTGCCGTTGTGGACCAGCAGGGCCTGCGCGAAGGCCAGGGCCGCTTCGGCTTCCGGGTCCGTGGACGCGGCCTGCCGGGCGCGGATCGTCTCCTCCGCGGGCAGGCCGGTGACCTTGGCGCCGCGATAGGTATGGGCCGACAGCTCGTAGTCACTGCGATTGTGCTGGGCCACCAGCAGCGCGAGGCGCTCGCGGGTGGCGGGCGGAATCCGGCCGTGCCGCAGGGCATCCGACAGATCCAGATAGCCGCGCAGGGCCGAGGGACTGTTGGCCATGGCCTTGGTCAGGTTCGCGGTGATGCCGAAGGCTTGCTGCGCCTCGGTGAAGAGGGCGGCGGTGGCGGCGGACGCATCCTCCGGCTCCAGTAGCGGCAATCCTGACATCGTTCGAGAATCGGCCGCGGCGTTGATAGATTCGCTGTACATCGGCGATGTGCCGAACGAACAGCGGCTCATGGTGGATGTGCGGGTGACAGTAGGACTGACGGTGCTCGGACCGGTCGGTGTGACGGTGGACGAGCGGGTCGTACCCGGACTCGCGCCCCGCCACCGCGCGGTGCTGGCGCACCTGTTGCTGAACGCCCGCACCGTGGTCACGGTCGACCAGCTCACCGACGCGCTGTGGGGACCCACCCCGCCCGACACCGCGCGCTCCCAGATCCACCACGCCATCACCGCCGTCCGCAAGGTGCTGCGCACCGCGGGCATCGCCGACCTCCTGCACACCCGCGCCAACGGCTACCTCATCCAGCCCGCGCCCGGTCAGCTCGACCTCGACGTCTTCGGCGCCGAAACCGCCACGGCCACCCGCGAATCCGCCACCCATCCGGCCGCCGCTGCCACCCGCCTGCGCGCCGCCCTGCGGCTCTGGCGCGGTCAGCCCCTCGCCGACGTCAAGGCCGACTTCGCCCCCGACGCCCGCGCCCGCCTCGAGGACCGCCGCCTGCGCGCCGTCGAACAGCTCGCCGAACTCGACCTCGCCCTGGGCCGCCACGACGATCTCATCGACGAACTCCCCGCCCACCTCGCCGCGAACCCCTTGCGCGAGAAGCTCACCGCCCACCTCGTGCTCGCCCTGCATCGCGCCGGTCGCCAGCCCGACGCCCTCACCGCCGCCCGCGCCTTCCGCAGCCGCCTCGCCGACGATCAGGGCCTCGACCCCAGCCCCGCTTTCGCCGACCTCGAACAGGCCATCCTCTGTCGCGACCCCGCCCTCGACTACCGCCCGGACCAGCCGGGGTCGTTCGGTGCGCACCCGGTCGTCGGCCACCGTGCGAATGATGCTCCCGCGCAGCAGCATTCGGAGGCTCTGGATCTCGGCGCGGGCCGCATCGGCGTGGACGCCGCCCGATTCGAAGCGACGTCGCGCCCACTAGTGGACAGGATCGATCCGGCTGCCGATCCCGCAGCGAGCACGTTGCCCGCCGCGGGGCAGGTGGTCAACTTCCTGCCGTACGACGTTCCTGATTTCACGGGACGGGCCGGGGATATCGAGCGGCTGCAGGGCTGGCTGACCGGGGAGGCCGCCGGGGTGGCGGTCCTCGACGGCATGGCGGGGGTCGGGAAGACCGCGCTCGCAGTGCATTTGGCGCACGCGGTGGCGGGGCAGTTTCCGGACGGGCAATTGTTCATCGACCTGCAGGGTCATACGCCGGGGCGGGAGCCGCTGGATATCGGAATCGCGCTGGGGGCCTTGCTGCGTCAGCTGGGCGTGTCCGACGACGCCATTCCATCGGGGGAGGCGGAACGGGCGGCGCTGTGGCGGGCCAGAGTGCGGGACCGGCGGGTGATCGTGGTGCTCGACAATGCGGTCGACACCGCTCAGGTGCGGCCGCTGCTGGCCGGAGGCGGGGCACACCGGGTGATCGTGACCAGCCGGCGACGGCTGCTGGATCTGGATGGCGCGCAATCGCTGTCGATGGAGCTGCTGGCGGCGGCCGATGCCGTCGAGCTGTTCCGGGCCATCGTGGGGGAGCGGGCGGACGCGGAACCGCTGGCGGCGCTGGATGTACTGCAGCTGTGCGGATTCCTGCCGCTGGCCATTCGCATCGCGGCCGCGCGGCTCGCGCACCGGCCTCAGTGGACCGTCGAATACCTGGCCGGGCGGCTGCGGGATCAACGACGGCGGCTCACCGAGCTGGCCACACCGGAACGCGGGGTGGCCTCGGCCTTCGCGCTGTCCTATCAGCAGCTGGAACCCGCTGAGCAGCGCATGTTCCGGCTGCTCGGGCTCAACCCCGCGCGCGATATCGAACCGCACGCCGCCGCGGCCCTCACCGGCCTCACCGTCGCCGAGGCCGAGCACCACCTCGAGCGCCTGCTCGACGCGCACGTCCTGACCCAGCTGCGCCCCGGCCGCTACACCATGCACGACCTGGTCCGTCAGCACGCACGTACCACCGCGGCGAACGAGGAATCCGCTGAAACCCGCTCCGCCGCAGTCGAATCCCTCTACCGCTACTACCAGGACACCGCCGCTCAGGCCGTCCGACTACTCTTCCCCGACGGCTCCCACGCCGCACCGGAGTTCGCCAGAGCTTCGGAATCCACTGCAGCATCGCAATCGACCGGAGCATCGGAGTTCACTGGAGCAGCGGACTTCACCGGTGCATCCGAGTTCGCACCGGCGCGGGAGTCCGTCGGGGCGCTGGATTCGGCTGGGGCGCAGTCGTTCGATAGATCGGCGCTGACCTTCGAGGAGTCGGCGGAGGCCATCGAGTGGCTCGATGCGGAACGCATCAACCTGGTGGCCATCTGCATTGCGCCGGAGGAGGCCGCGCGGCCCGGTTACACGGCGCGGCTGGCACGCAGTCTGCACGCCTACCTCGATGGGAACGGCCACTACGGTGCGGCGCGCACCATGCACACGCGGGCGTTGCGGAGTAGCCGCCGCGATGGGGACCTGGCCGCGCAGTCCCGGGCGTGCAGCGACCTGGCTTGGATCGCCTGGCGATTCGGGCGGCTGGACGAGGCGCACGACTACGGTGAGCAGGCCCTCGACGCGGCCCGCGCAGTCGGGGATGGGCGGGCGGAGGCCCGGGCCCATTACGTGTTCGGGTATGTCTTCTGGCAGCGCGACATCGAGCGGGCCGGGGAGCACTATCGGCAGGGGTTGGCCCTGTTCCGCGAGTTCGGCGACCGTGCTGGTGAGGCGGCCTGCCTCACCAGCCTCGGCACCGTCAGCGAGCGCTTGGAGCGCTACCCCGAAGCTCGTGAGCGGCTCAGTGAAGCCCTACGCCTCTACCGCGAATTGGGTTCCCGTACAGGGGAAATAGTCGTGCTCAACAACCTCGGCCCGGTGCATCTCGGCGAGGACCGCCCCGACGAGGCGCGCCGCCGGCACCGCCGCGCCCTCGACCTGTGCCGGGAACTCCGCTTCCGCAGCGAGGAGGCCGAGGCCCTCAACGGTCTCGGCGAGATCGCCCTCGCGCTGGACGATCCCGCCGCCGCCGTGGCCGACTTCACCGCCGCGGTCACGGTCTGCCGCGATCTCGGCGACCGCGCCGAGGAGGCCCGCGCTCTGCTCGGCCTGGCCCAGTCCCACCGCGCGCTCGGGCAGACTCCCGCCGCTCGCGACCATTCCGTCAGGGCGCTGGCCCTTTTCGAGGAACTCGAGGTTCCCGAGGCCGACGACGCCCGCGCCCTCCTCGCCGAGCTCGGCTGACCCCGCCGCGGAAATTCGGTACCGCTCTCCACGACGTGTCATTACTGTCATCGTCGCCACCGACGCCCTGGCGCGCAGGTCGTGGGGTGGTCCAGCCGGTGTGGAGGAGTCCGGAGTCCTCGCTTCCCCGTCAAGGAAGAAACCGCGGGTTCGAATCCCGCCACTGGTGCAGGTGATGTCAGCCGGGTGCAGTCCGTCAGCCCTCGAAGGCTCGATCAGCCCTCGAAGGCGGCGCGGTGGGCCGCACACCATTCGGCGAAGGTGCGCGGCGGGCGGCCGAGCAGTTCGGTCACGGTGCCGGTGCGCGCGCCCACAGTGTCGGCGCGCATGAGGGCGAAGCCCGCCACGATCGCCGCGGCCAGCGGCGGGGGAGCGCCGTTCGGGAAGCGGGCCGCCACCGCCTCCTCCGGCGTCGCGGCCTCACGAATCTTGATGTCGCGGGCCAGGATTCGGGCGAGGATCGCGACCTGCTCGCCGACGGTCAGGCTCTCCGGCCCGGTGAGGTGATAGGCCGCCCCGGCGTGGCCGGGCTCGGTGAGGCAGCGGGCCGCCACCTCGGCGATATCGGCGGGATCGATCGGGGCGAAGCGGCCCGGACCGGAGGGGTCGAGGATCGGGTCGCCCGCCCGCAACGCCGGAATCCACTCCAGGGCATTGGACATGTACCCGCCCGGACGCAGGATCGTGCACGGAATTCCGCTGGCGCGCACCAGATTCTCGCGCTCGTGGTGCCAGCTGCCCATTGCGGGCAGTGGTTCGACCAGCACGTGGGCGGAGGAAATCATGACGATCCGACTCACTCCCGCCCTGGCGGCGGCCTGCAGCAGGTTGCGGGTGTGGTCCAGCCCGATGCCCGGGACCAGCACGAACAGGCCGGTGACTCCGGTCATGGCCCGGTCCAGGCTCGCCGGATCGTCGAGGTCGCCCGGGCAGGTCTCCGCACGCGTGGGCAGGGTCGTGGCCCGTGCCGGATCACGCACCAGGGCACGGAAATCGAGGTCGTTGGCGTCGAGGATGCGGGTGAGTTCGCGGCCGATGTTCCCGGTCGCTCCGGTCAGCAGTAGCATGACATCTCCAGATCGTTAGCCGTCTATCGAAAAACGTTAGACGGCTAACGATCGACGGTCAATACTCGCACCCGACCGGAGGCCTCATGTCTTCCCCAGGCTCAGCCGACTTCCTGGACCTGCACGGCCGCACCTCGAAAGCCCTGCGCGCCTTGGCCGATCGCGATATGCGCCGCCTCGGCCTGCACCTCGGCCAGAATCACGTGCTGGCCGTGCTGTGGGAACAGGACGGCCGCACACCGGGGGAGATGGCGGCCGTGCTGAACGTCACCACGCCGACCGTCGTCAAGATGGCCACCCGCATGGCCGCCGCCGGCCTGCTCACCCGCCGCCGCGACGACAAGGACAATCGCCTGGTCCGGCTCTGGCTCACCGACCGCGGCCGCGACCTCCGCGACCCCGTCGAAGCCGACCGGAAGACCCTGTCCGACAAGGTGACCGCCGACCTCACCGACGCCGAGCGCCGCCACCTGATGTCGGCGCTGGAGAAGATCCACCGCGCCGCCGCCGACCTCCTCGCCGAACCGCTCGACCACACCGACTCGATCCCGGACTGACCCGGACCTGTGCCGTTCGATCCCGGACCGGCGCTGCCGTCCCGGCCATCACCTAGAGTTGGGCACATGATTACCGCGATCGTGTTGATCTCTGCCGAACCGGATCGGATTCCGGAGACCGCGCAGGAACTGGCCGACATCAAGGGGGTGGCCGAGGTCTATTCGTGCGCGGGGGATGTGGACCTGATCGCCGTGGTCCGGGTGCGCGACCACGAGCAGATCGCCGACGTGGTCACCGGCCGGATCAACAAGACGCCGGGCGTGCTGCGCACGGCCACCCACATCGCGTTCAAGTCCTACTCGCGCGCGGACGTGGAGGCCGGCTTCTCGATCGGCGAATAGCCGGCCGGGTCAGCGGGTCTGCACGGACGCGCCCAGCGCGGTGCCGGTGTGACCGGGCTCGATGGTGTGGGTGACGCCGCCCTTGCAGCCGGGGAACAGATACACCTGGGCGCGCAGGGCGGTTTCATTGTCGACACTGAGCCGGCGCGGCACACTGCGGATGGTCACGCAGTCGCCCGGAATGCCGTAGCTACGGCCGTCCACACTGAGGGTGCCGGGATCGGCGGTCTCGTCGTGAGTCCAGTGAGCGGCGCTCACCGGAATGCCGATGCCCAGGAACACGGCCACCAGGCCGGGTAGCACCACTCCGTATCGCATGTCGAAACTGTAACGCCGCCTCGGGGACCGAACGGCAAACACACAGCTGGGTGACCCGAACTCTCAGGACACTCGGAGGAATTCTTCCATGAGAGGGCAGGAACCATGTTCGTGAAGGTGTGCGGGCTCACCACCGAGGAACAGATCGACTGGGCCGTCGAGCTCGGCTACTCGGCCATCGGCGTGGTCGGCACGGCCAAGAGCAAGCGGTATGTCGAGCCCGCCCGGGCGCGTGAGCTGGCGGCGTACGCGCGCGGCCGGATCCGCTCGTTCGTGGTGGCGTTCAACCGGACCGAGGTCGCCGAGGTGATCGGCGACTTCGACGTCATCCAGCTCTACAACTGGACCGACCTGCCGAATCTGGCCTACTGCTCGGCCGCCGCACCTACCCCGGAACAGGTCTGCGAATACTTCTTCTACGACGCCAGCACCGGATCGGGCGTCTTCGCCGAATTCCCGGACTGGCTGGAGAAGGTGCCCGGACAGGTGGTGCTGGCCGGTGGTCTCAGCCCCGACAATGTCGCCGAGGTGGTCACGACCCATCGGCCGTTCGGCGTCGACGTCTCCAGCTCGGTCGAAACCGCCCCTGGCATCAAGAGTTTCGATGCCATGAGCCGTTTCAAACAGGCCGTGGACTCCGTGGCCGAACCGGGGGCCTGAAGCCGCACGGGATCAGTTCGCGCCGAGCCCGTTGGAGACGGTGACCCAGCGATCCAGCAGGGCCGAGGCCGCACCCGAATCCACGGTCTCGGCCACCCGCTTCAATGCCGCGGCCAGCTTGGTGTGCAGATCGTCGTCCACCTCCGCGGCGGACAGCTCGAATGCCACCAGCGCCGCCGCCGAATTCAGCAGCACCGCGTCCCGCACCGGGCCCGGGTCGCCGGCGAATATAGCGCGCGCGATCTCCGCGTTCATCGTCGCGTCGCCGCCGCGCAGCGCCGACGGATCCACCCGCTCGATGCCCAGTTTCGTTGGGTCGATGGTGGTTTCGTGCAACCGGCCGCCCGATACCACCCACACATCGGTGGTGTCGGCGGTGGTGATCTCGTCCAGGCCGTCGTTGCCGCGGACCACCAGCGCCGAGGCGCCGCGTTCGGCGAACACACCCGCGATGACCGCCACCAGATCCGGGAAAGCGCAGCCGATCAGGCCCGTGCTGGGCTGGGCCGGATTGGTCAGCGGGCCCAGGATATTGAAGACCGTCGGAATCCCGATCTCACCGCGCGCCTGACTCGCGAACCGCAGCGAGGGATGGAACACCGGCGCGAAGCAGAACCCGATGCCGGTCTGCCGCACGCACTCGGCCACCGATTCCGGCCCGAGCGCGATCTTCACGCCCAGCGCCTCCAGCACGTCCGCGCCGCCGCTCTTGGACGAGGCCGCCCGGTTGCCGTGCTTGATCACCGGAATCCCGCTGGCCGCCACCACGATCGAGGACATGGTGGAGATGTTCACGCTGCCCGAGCGGTCGCCGCCGGTACCGACGATATCCACCGCCGCGCCCTCGAATGGCACCCGCCTCGCGTGCGAGAGCATGCCGGTGGCCAGGCCGCTCAGCTCGGTCGGGGTCGGGCCCTTCATCTTCAGGGCCACGCCGAAGGCCGCGATCTGCGCGGAGGTGGCGTTGTCGGAGAAGATCTCGTTCATCGCCCACGCGGCCTCATCCGAGGACAGATCGTTGCCGTCGGTGAGGATGCCGAGAATTTCTCTCCAGCTGCGCGCGCTCATTGCCTTCTCTTCCCGTTGCCGGTCCACGCCGGACACCAGTGTTGTTGGGGCAAGCCTAGTGTGCGGGGCTAGTTCTTTCCGCCAGGACCGGCGGCGGGCTGGAGGGCATCCCAGCCGAGGACATGGCCGTCGTAGCGATGGGCGATTCCCGCCATGCGGGAACGCTCCTGGGAGCAGTGCAGGGCGTCGAGCACCTGCACGCGCTGCAGCACCAGGCTCGCGGGGTCGGACGCGTCCACCGAGGCCGTGTCATAGCCGATCTGCGCGGCGATGACTTGCACCTCACCGACGCGGTCGGCAGGAACCCGGAGGTGGTGCCGGAGGACTACTGGATCGTCCGATGTCCACTGCAGAGCCTTGCCCAGGGCCGCCGAACAGGCTTCGGCGTCATCGAAACTCGATGCCACCACCACCAGATCCGGTCGCGTCGGGTCCAGTTCCGTTGCCCCGCCGCGTCCGGCTATCCGCCGCCACCACGATTTCACGCTCATACATCCCTCTCCACAGGGCTCAGCTTCCTCTTACCTGCGCAATCTAGGCTCATCCGGGACACGCCGAGAGCCCTGCCAGACGAGCGCTCGCCCTGGGCTTTCCGACACGTACGACAAAGTTTCGTACCCGCCTACGCCTGTCGTACTACGACAAGTCATACTTACCGGCGTGACGACCGCAGTAGGGACCCCAGGATCGGCCATTACCCAGCGTGTGCATTCGCTGAACCGGCCCAACATGGTCAGCGTCGGTACCATCATCTGGCTGTCGAGCGAGCTGATGTTCTTCGCCGGCTTGTTCGCCATGTACTTCGTTGCTCGCGCGCAGGCGCACGGAAACTGGCCGCCGGAGCCGACCGAGCTGAACATGAAGCTCGCCGTGCCGGTGACCGCGGTGCTGATCGCCTCCTCCTTCACATGCCAGATGGGCGTGTTCGCGGCGGAGAAGGGTGACGTCTTCGGCCTGCGCCGCTGGTACCTGCTGACCTTCCTGATGGGTGCGTTCTTCGTCGGTGGCCAGGCCACCGAGTACCACGCCCTGTACTCGGAGGGCACCTCGATCTCCAGCAGCGTGTACGGCTCGGTGTTCTTCATCACCACGGGCTTCCACGGTCTGCACGTCATTGGCGGTCTCATCGCGTTCGTGTTCCTGCTGATCCGCACCAAGCTCAGCAAGTTCACCCCGGCGCAGGCCACGGCGGCGATCGTCGTCTCCTACTACTGGCACTTCGTCGACATCGTCTGGATCGGCCTCTTCGCCACGATCTACTTCGTCCGCTAGTGCCGGACGTGCCGAGGCCCAGCCCGCGTCGGCAACCCAAAAACTTGTACAAGTCGGTTCCGTCTACTCCAAAGGGACACAGATGAGTTCATCTCCCCCGTCAGCGCCAGATCCCGAGGGGATCGGCCAGGCCACCAAGATCCGCAAGCAGCGCCGGATGCGCCGGAAGCTGGCCGGCGGTCTGGTCCTCCTGATGGGCCTCGTCGGAGCCGGCTTCGCGGCGTCGGCCCTGACCCCGCAGGCTCAGGTCGCCACCGCGAAAGAGGACCAGTCCGCGCTGATCCGCGAGGGCAAGCAGATCTACGACACCTCCTGCGTCACCTGCCACGGTGCCAACCTGCAGGGTGTCCAGGATCGCGGCCCCAGCCTGATCGGCGTCGGTGAGGCCGCGGTCTACTTCCAGGTTTCCACCGGTCGTATGCCCGCTGCCCGCAACGAGGCGCAGATCCAGCGCAAGCCCCCGAAGTTCGACGCGCACCAGACCGACGCGCTCGGCGCGTACGTCCAGTCCCAGGGCGGCGGTCCGACCGTGCTGCGCGACAGCAACGGCGAGATCGCGCAGGAGTCCATCGTCGAGGACCGCGACCTCGGCCGCGGTGGCGAGCTGTTCCGCATGAACTGCGCCTCCTGCCACAACTTCACCGGCAAGGGTGGCGCGCTGTCGTCCGGCAAGTTCGCGCCGCCGCTGGAAGAGGCCACCGAGCAGCAGCTCTACCTGGCCATGCTGACCGGCCCGCAGAACATGCCCCGGTTCTCCGACCGGCAGCTGACGCCGGACGAGAAGAAGGACATCGTCGCCTACATCAAGGACCGCATGGAGACCCCGTCCGAGGGCGGCTACGGCCTCGGCGGCTTCGGTCCCGCGACCGAGGGCCTGGCCATCTGGGTCGTCGGCATCGTGGTCCTGGTCGGCTCCGCGATGTGGATCGGTTCCCGGTCATGAGTGAACAGGAGCGAAACAGCATGGGGGACAACCCCACCGAACCCACCGATGAGCAGCTCGACGCCATGTCGCGGGACGAGCTGGTCAAGCTCGGCACCGAGCTGGACGGCGTCGACGTCGCCTACCGTGCCCCGCGCTGGCCGGTCCCGGGTACCCGGGCCGAGAAGCGCGCCGAGCGCCGGGTGGCGCTCTGGTTCGGCATCTCCGCGCTCGCGGGTGCCGCGCTGATCGGTGTCTTCCTGTTCTGGCCCTGGGAGTACAAGGGCCGTCACCAGGACGGCAACGGCATGTACACGCTGACCACCCCGCTCTACGGCCTCACCCTCGGCATCGCCGTGCTGGCCGTCGGCGTCGCGGTGGTGCTGATCCGCAAGCACTTCATCCCCGCCGAGATCTCCATCCAGGACCGCCACGACGGCGCGTCCAAGGAGGTCGACCGGCGCACCCTGGTCGCGCAGCTGCAGGACGCCGCCGAGACCTCGACCCTGGGCCGCCGCAAGCTCATCACCCGCACCGCGGGCCTGGGCGTGGGCGTCATGGGCGTCGGCGCGCTGCTCGTCTTCGTCGGCGGCATGATCAAGAACCCGTGGGCCAAGCGCGACAAGTCGCCGCTGTGGGTCTCGGGCTGGACCCCGGACTACCCGGGCGAGACCATCTATCTGCGTCGCGACACCGGCCGCCCCGAGGACATCGTCCTGGTCAAGCCGGAGGATCTGGACGCCGGTGCCATGGAGACCGTCTTCCCCTGGAAGGAATCCTGGCGCGGTGACGAGCACAAGACGCTGGAATCGCTGCGCGGTATCCGCAACGCGGTCATGCTGATTCGCTTGCGCACCCACGATGCCGAGCACGCCATCAAGCGCAAGGGTCAGGAGAGCTTCAACTTCGGCGACTACTTCGCCTACTCGAAGATCTGCACCCACCTCGGCTGCCCCACCTCGCTGTTCGAGCAGCAGACCAACCGGATCCTGTGCCCCTGCCACCAGTCGCAGTTCTCCGCGACCGAATGGGGTAAGCCGGTCTTCGGTCCCGCCGCGCGTGCGCTGCCGCAGCTGCCGATCACCGTCAACGCCGATGGCTACCTGGTCGCCCAGCACGACTTCATCGAGCCCCTCGGCCCGGCCTACTGGGAGCGTCGTTCATGAGCCCTAGCAAAGTGGCCGTCCAGGCCAACGAGATGGACGAGCGCTACCGCCTCGCGGCGTTCGCCAAGCGATCGATCAACAAGGTCTTCCCGACCCACTGGTCGTTCCTGCTCGGTGAGATCGCGCTGTACGCGTTCATCATCCTGCTGCTGTCGGGTATCTACCTGACGCTGTACTTCGACCCGTCCATGTCGGAGACCGTCTACCAGGGCGCCTACCAGCCCCTGCGCGGTGTCACCATGTCGCGGGCCTACGAGACCGCGCTGAACATCTCCTTCGAGGTGCGCGGCGGTCTGTTCGTGCGCCAGGTGCACCACTGGGCGGCGCTGCTGTTCGCGTCGTCGATCATCATCCACCTGTTCCGCATCTTCTTCACCGGCGCTTTCCGCAAGCCGCGTGAGGCCAACTGGGTGATCGGCTCGCTGCTGCTCATCCTGGCCATGTTCGAGGGCTTCTTCGGCTACTCGATCCCGGACGACCTGCTCTCCGGCACCGGTCTGCGCGCCGCCTTCGGTGGTATCACCATGGGCATCCCGGTCATCGGCACCTGGATGCACTGGCTGATCTTCGGCGGTGACTTCCCGGGCACCATCATCATTCCGCGTCTGTACATCGCGCACGTGCTGCTGCTGCCGGGCATCATCCTGGCGCTCATCGCCGCGCACGTCGCGCTGGTGTGGTACCAGAAGCACACCCAGTTCCCCGGACCGGGCCGCACCGAGAAGAACGTCGTCGGCGCTCGCATCATCCCGGTGTTCGCCGCCGACCAGGGTGCGTTCTTCGCCTTCACCCTGGGCGTCGTCGCCATCATGGGTGGCGTCTTCCAGATCAACCCGATCTGGAACCTGGGTCCCTACAACCCGTCTCAGGTCTCGGCGGGTTCGCAGCCGGACTTCTACATGATGTGGACCGACGGCATGGCGCGTCTCATGCCGCCGTGGGAGCTGTACCTGGGCCGCTACACGGTCCCGGCGCCGTTCTGGGTCGCGCTGATCATGGGTGCGGTGTTCGGTGTGCTGATCGCCTACCCGTGGATCGAGAAGCGTCTCACCGGCGACACCGCCCGCCACAACCTGCTGCAGCGTCCGCGCGACGTGCCGGTCCGCACCGCCATCGGTGCCATGGCCATCGCGTTCTACATGGTGCTGACCCTGGCGTGTGTGAACGACATCCTGTCGCTCAAGTTCGACATTTCGCTGAACGCGACGACCTGGTTCTTCCGCATCGCGCTGCTGCTGGCTCCGCCGCTCGCGTACTTCGTCGCGTACCGGTTCTGCATCGGCCTGCAGCGCAGTGACCGTGCGGTGCTCGAGCACGGCATCGAAACCGGTGTCATCAAGCGGCTTCCGCACGGTGAGTACATCGAGGTGCACCAGCCGCTGGGCCCGGTCGACTCGCACGGCCACCCGATCCCGCTGGAGTACCAGGGCGCCCCGGTGCCCAAGAAGATGGTCAAGCTGGGATCCGCGGGCAAGCCCGGCACCGGCTCCTTCCTGCGCGCCGACCCCGCGTCGGAGCAGGCGGACCTGGTCGCCGTCGCCCACGAGGAAGAGCACAAGATGCTCGAGGTGCTGGAGGAGGCGCAGAACGCCGCCGCCGGCAAGCACGAGCACTGATCGTCGCCGTCACACGGGAAGGCCCCGAGTCGAATTCGACTCGGGGCCTTCCCCGTTCCCGGGACTCGGCCGATCGGATGACAAGGTGACCGGGACCTGTTAGCTTCCGGACTATGGCTGTCCAGCCGGATCGACGGGCGGTCGCCCGGCCCGCGGTGGCGACCCGCTATGCGGTGGAGACCGGTCGGGCACAGGGGATTCCGGCCTCGGCCTGCCTGGCCGGGACGGGGCTGCGCGGCAGTGACCTGGAAGAACCTGGCGCACAGGTGCGGTCGGGCCAGGAACTGCGGGTCATCCGGAATCTGATCGCGCACGGGGGAGACCCGGCCGAGCTGGGGGCCGCGACCGGGCGGCGGTACGCGCTCCCCGGCGCGGGGATCGTGGGCTACGCCATGATGACGAGTCCGACCGTGCGGGAGGCGATCCGGCTGCTGCCCCGGTACTTCGCGGTGACCTCCGTCCGGTTCGGGCCGTCGTTCACCGAGACCCGGGCGGGGCTGGCGGTCGCAGCCGGGGACGGGGAGGTGCGCGGCGAAGTGCGGGCGTTCCTGCTGGCCCGCGATCTGACGGCCGCCTGCACGCTGGTATCGGCGCTGGTCTCGGACACCGATGTGCTGCTCGGCCTCGAATTCGAGCCCGGCCGAGGCAGGTTCACCGTGCCGCCCGAGGTGCTCGATCAGCCCGCCCGGCCGCCGGACGCGCACACCGGTGCGCTGTGCATCCAGCAGTGCGAGCTGGCACTGGACCGCCGGCATCGACACACCGGTCCGGCAGCGCAGGTGCGCCGAGCGCTGCTGCGGACGCCCGCGACCGCGCCGTCGCTCGCCGAGGTCGCCCGGGAACTCTCACTCTCCGAACGCGGCCTGCACCGCCGACTCGCCGACCAGCACATCAGCTTTCGCGGCCTGGTCGATCAGATCCGGCAGCAGCTCGCCGCCGAACTCCTCGACCTCGGACTCACCGCCGAGACCGTCGCCCGCATGGTCGGTGCACCTGCCCAGCCCGTCTTCGGCCCCGGTTACCGAGGGCGCCCGGGCGCCCAACCCGGCCGCACTCACGACATCCCGCGCTAGCGATCGCTCCGACAGTGCGCGGTTGCGTTCCTGCCGACGTGCCGCACTCGCGGTCGGCGCCGACCTCCCACTTCGGCGGCTAACCCTGCGGCGCATCCGGATTCGGCCTGGTCCACACCAGTGAGAACCGCCACAGTACGTGCCGTCGGTAGCGCACACCCGGCAAGATCTCGGCGGCCGTCCGCCGCGTCTCGGCATAGGTTTGCGGTGGCGGCCACACCACCGGCGAGGGGTGCGCCCACTGCGCCCGGAACAGCCGATCCTTGAAACTGGTGAGCAGGGCGGCGGCCTCCCACGGTAGATCCGCCGGAAAGTCGTTGCGCGCCATGCCCACCACGGCCAGGGTCCCGCCGGGCCGCAGCAGCTCCCGCATCCGGGTGAGCGCCTTGACGGTGTCCATGTGGTGCAGGGCCGCGATGGACACGATCCCGTCGAACGACTCCGGCTCGAAGGGGTACTCGAGGAAATCCGCCTGGAGATAGGTGATGTCGTCCACCCCGGACTGGTCCCGGGCCAGCCCGATACTCCGCGCATCGGGATCGATCCCGGTCACTGCGGCCCCGCCCCGCCGAATCCGCCTGGCCAGCATGCCTTCCCCACATCCGACATCCAGCACATCCCGCGCCCCCGCGACCGCCGCCGCCAGCAGGGGGTGGTACTCGATGTTGTGATTCCAGCGCTCCGCATCTGGCACATACATCCCGCCATTCTGGCAGCGCGCCGCTCCCGCCGCCCGCACGTTCCGGTACTCACATCCGCACCTACCCCGGAATGGCCTCGAAGCTGCGCGTTTTCACCGCGCCGGTCATCAGCCCGGCGGGGACCGATCCGGGGTGGTGATCTGGGCGGCGGCTTCGGCGCGGGCGACCCAGTCGAGCCAGGCGCCCGCACCGTGGCGGGGTTCGCCGTAGCCCTCGGTGGTGCGGACGATGCGGGTGCCGGACTGTTCGAGCCAGCGGACCAGCAGGCCCGCCTCCTCCGGAAGTGCCCCGCGCAGTGGGGGATAGGCGGGCTCGTCGTCCGGTCCGGAGAGTCGGGGCGGGATGACGGTTTCGGCGGCGGCCGCCAGGCGGTCCACCACCGCCATGGGGGAGATGCCGCGCACGGCGGTACCCGCGGCGGCGAGGCGGGCGTGGCGGATGATCGCGAACTCCCAGCCACCCGCACCGTCGGGGCGGGCAGCTATCAGTTCCGGGATGGCCGCCAGGGCGGCCAGGCGCTGGGTGCGGCGCAGGGCGCGGATCACCGTCACGGTGCGATCCCGCAGCCGGGCTGCGGCCTCGAAATGTTCTGCGGTGGAAAGGCTTTCGAGCCGCTCGGCAATCGCGTGCAGCAGGGCGTCGTCGGCGCCCGCGAACAGGGCGCGGACCATGGCCGGAGCTCGCTCGTACTCCTCTATATATAGGGGGCTGCTGTGGGCGCTCGCGGGGCAACCGCCGACCACCGCCGGCGGGCAATCATGGCGGCCGGTGCGCGGGATGCGGGTGGTGCAGGTGCGCAGGCCCGCCTGCTCGGCGACGGTCGCGGCGATCTCCAGAGCGTCGGCGCGAGAGGTGAACGGGCCCAGCGCGTCCCGGGCCGGGGTGCGCGAGACCGCGAACCGCGGGAACGGCTCGTCGGTCAGCGTCAGCCACCAGGCGCGTTGCGGGAACTTCGATCGCCGGTTGTAGGGCGGGGTGTGGGCGAGCAGCAGCCGCAGCTCCCGCACACCTGCCTCCAGGCCGTGCGAGCACTCGACATGGTCGACCCGGGTGGCCAGCTGCACCATCTCGCGCATGCGCGGGCGGGTGTCGGAACCGGTGAAGTAGGTGCGGACACGACGGCGCAGATTCACCGCCGTCCCTATATAGAGGACTTCGTCCGACGGACCGCGGAACAGATACACCCCCGGCGTGGCCGGAAGATCCGCCGCCATCACACGTTTCGCGCGTTGGCGGCGTGTCACCTCGGGCAGATAGTCGAGCAGCTCGGTGAGACTCTGCACCCCCTGATTGCCCACCCGGGCGATGAGCGCGTGCAGCACGTCCACCGTGGCGCGGGCGTCGTCGAGGGCGCGGTGCGTGGGCCGGGTCTCGGCGCCCAGCAGCTGGGCCAGGTACCAGAGCTTGGCCGAGGGCGCTTCGTCCTTGCCGAGCACCCGCCGCGCCAGCTGAACCGTGCACAGCGTTTGGAAAGCGGGCCAGGGCAATTCGCACCGGGCCGCGGCGGCCTTCAGAAATCCGGTATCGAAGCGGGCATTGTGGGCGACCAGCACCGCACCGCGCGCGAAGTCCAGAAACCCGGGCAGCACCTGCTCGATGCGCGGCGCGTCCACCACCATGGCGGTCGTGATCCCGGTGATCTGCACGATCTGCGGCGGAATCGTGCAGCCGGGATTCACCAGGGTCGCGAACTCGCCGAGCACCTCACCACCGCGCACCTTCACCGCGCCGATCTCGGTGATCGAGTCGCCCTCGGGGCTGGTGCCGGTCGTCTCCAGGTCCACCACCACGAACGTCGTGTCATAGAGCGGGGTTTCGAGCTCGTCGAAGGCCAGCTGTCCGGACACGGACGGGAAGCCTAGGCGCAGGGTCCGACAACCTTTCCCCGCCAAGGCATTCACCGCAGCTCCGGAGGGTCGTGACCGTCTCCGGGAACGCGTGATCCGGCACTTTTCGCAGGTCGGGCCGGGAACTCGGGCAGGGCCCTGGGAGTTGCTCCGCGCGACCTGGGGAAAGCTCTGAATATGTGGTGGAGATTCTCGAGATGAAATCCCCGAATTGCGGAAATATGCGAGATTGTGGCCAGGGTCACAGTTATTCGGAAAGTGAATCAATCACCGATGTGGGGGTGGTCGGTTCGCACCGGCCTCCGGGGTGTGCCGCCCCGCTGTCCTGCGGTCGGGCGTGTCGCGTGGGCGTGTCGAAATCGCCCAGGTCGGGGGTTATGGCTCTGACCTTGTGTTATGCGTAATTTGTCGAGGTCGGGAGGGCCTCGGGCGAGCGCTGGCTACTCGTCGGTAGCTATTGGTGCGCTCTCGGGAAAATGGCCGCTGTTATCGTTTCGTGATTGCTGTGACGTTTATCGCACCGAAATAGGGGCGCGTAACAATTTCGAGTGACGGGCCGACCGTCTCGGCTTTACAAAGCACCGTTATTGACTCGTAATCTTCCTGAGACCTCGCGGAGTCCGACGCACCACCCGGTGCGGCGTCGCGGGGGAGATTGGAAGTACCTCATCATGGCGACCACCACCGTCAAGCGACAGGTCCGGGGCATGCAGCGCACTGCGCGTCGTGCCGCTGCGGCCGGTGCCGTCGGCGCCGCCGCGGTGAGCGCGCTGCTGCTGCCCGCGACCCCCGCGTCGGCCCAACCCGTGAACACTCCGGTCGGCACCATCGACGTGCCCGACCAGATCCAGCTCCCCGCCGGCATCCCGGGCCTCCCGGTGAACATCCCCGCCATCCCCGGCATCATCACCCCGTGGGGCCCGGCCGCCCCCGGACCCCAGAGCGGCCCGCGTCAGGCCGCGGTCAACGCCGCCCTGAGCCGCGTCGGCGACCCCTACGTCTACGGCGCCGCCGGCCCGGACGCCTTCGACTGCTCCGGTCTGGTGCAGTGGTCCTACGCACAGGCCGGAGTCAGCCTGCCGCGCACCAGCTATGAGCAGCTCAATACCGGCAGCCCGGTGTCGTACGACGATCTGGAGCCCGGCGACGTGGTGTCGTTCTACGGCGGCAGCCACTCCGGCATCTACGTCGGCGACGGCAATGTGGTGCACGCGTCCACCTCCGGTCAGCCGGTGAAGGTCGCCCCGATCTCCTCGATGCCGTTCGCGGGCGCGCGCCGCATCTGATCCACTGCTCGACCGGGGAGTCTTCCCTGTAGCCGACCGCAGGCGGCCGACCTGCGGAAGAGGCGGTGACCGTGATGATTCCGTGGCCTGCTGGACACAAGCGGTCGCCGTTTCGTAATCTTATCGAGACCTTCTGAACCGGCTCGGGGTAAGAGAACGGGACGACACCAACGGTGGCAGCGCAGCAGCGACATCATCGGACACACAGTCAGCGAACCAGGCGACTGGTGGGTGAAGCCCTCACGGTAGGCGCACTCATGGTCGGCACCTACGGCACCCTGGGCCTCGGACCCGCGACAGCCGATCCGGCCTCCGCACCGGCATCTGCTGGGGAAGCAGTGCAGCGGCTCATCGACCTGTCGCGGCAATCCGAACAGCTCAATCAGCAGGCGCTCGACGCGCAGTCCGATCTGGACACCAAGGCCGCCGCCGCCGGCGTCGCCGACCAGCGGGCCGCCGACGCGGCCGCCACCCTGGACGCGGCCAAGGCGGAAATCCGTCGCTACCAACCGGTCATCGATCGGGCCGCGACCTCCGCGCTGCTCGGCAGCCGTACCAACCGGCTCACTTCACTACTGGTCAGCAATTCGCCACAGCAGCTGCTCGACCAGATGTCCATCGTGGACTTCGTGGGCGCGCGCACGAATGATCAACTGGGCCAGTACGAGCAGGCCACCGACGCGGCATCGGTCGCCGAGGCCGCCGCCCGCTCCGCCGCCGACACCGCGCGCGCCGTCAGTGCCGCCGCCGACGCGGTCCGCAAGGACCTGGAATCCAAACGTGCTGCGCTGCAAGGATCCATGGCTCAGGTGATCGCCGCCTGGGGTCAGCTCTCCGCCGGTGACAAGTCCGCGCTCGCGGGCTCCATGTTCCCGCCCGGCTTCGATCGCGACAGCCTGCTCCGGGGCCTGGTGCCCGGTTCCGGCACCAGCGCGCTGGCCGCGGGACTCACCCGCGTCGGCGATCCCTACGTCTGGGGCGCCACCGGTCCCGACCAGTTCGACTGCTCCGGCCTGGTGCAGTGGGCCTTTCACCAGGTCGGCAAGAGCGTGCCGCGCACCAGCCAGCAGCAGTCCAGCTACGGCACGCCGGTCGACGAGAAGGACCTCCAGCCCGGCGACGTCGTCTTCTTCTACTCTGATATCTCGCATGTGGGCATCTACGCCGGCAACGGATTGATGCTGCACGCTTCCACTTTCGGCGTACCGGTTCAGGTCGCGCCGATGAGCTCCACACCGTTCCATTCGGCGCGCCGGTTCTGAGCTCTCGCGGACCCGGCATGAGTGGTCAGGACCCGGAGGAGGCAGCTTGCGTAACCACGTAGGGTCCCCACCCATGCCCGATGTGCAGAGCATGATCACGACGAGGTGGCGATGAGCGCTCTGCGGCAGATGCGCGGTTGGCTGGCGGCGCGGCGGCGGTTCCAGTTCGTCGCCACCCTGGTCATGGTCAGCGCGCTGACCGCGGCCTGTGGGGCGCTGCTCATGCTGCCGAACTCGGTGCTGCCCAAGCTGCGTGCGGTGGCGCCCGGGCAGGACTCGGGTCAGGTGACCGCCTCCGATCCGCAGGTGCCGCTGGTGAAACGGACCATGGAGGGCTACGGCAAGGTGGTCGCCGAGACAACGGCGACCGGGTCGGGGCGGATCGGTGTCGTGCTCGGTCATTCCGGGCAGCGCGCCGATATCGATGTGCTGGCAGGCGAACTCGCGGCAAGCACGGCCGCGGTCACCGCGCTGTGGGGTTCGGACTGGAATCAGGCCCCCGTCGTGGTGGTGGCGTCCAGCGTCTCCGAATTCGCCGCCCTCACCCACGCCACCGGTGACGTGCCCGCCGAGGTCGCGGCCTCGACCGTCGCCGACCCCTTCCGCCCCGGCGCCCAACTGACCGGCCAGCGCGTGGTTTTCGGACCCGACGCCGGACGCCGCCTGGGACCCGACGGCCTGCGCTCGGTGCTGCGGCACGAACTCACCCACATGGCCTCGCGCGCGGTCACCGTCGACGGCTCCCCGATGTGGACGCTCGAGGGCTTCGCCGAGTATTCGGCCCATCGCAACCTGCGCCGGCCCATCACCGAGATCGCCCCCACCCTCACCACCCGCGCCCGCGCCGGTGACCTCCCCACCGACCTTCCGCCGGACGCGATGTTCGAGCCCACCAGCGGACAAGCCTCCCTGGCCTACGAACAGGGCTGGTCCGTCTGCGCTTTCATCGCCGACCGCTACGGCGACCCGAAACTCGTCGCCCTCTACCGCCAACTGGCGTCGGGCCCGAAGGACCGCGCCGCCGTCGACACCGCCCTGCGCGCCACCCTCGGCACCGGCTACCAGGACCTCGTCACCGATTGGCGCGCCTGGCTCATCACCCGCACCGCCGAAGGCGCGTAGCACTCGGAGGCCCGGGGGGTGCGAGGTTTCGGGGTGGGGAGAGTGCGGGCCCCGGGTGCAGTAGGTTTGAGGGCATGGGGCGAACTCTGCTGGTTACCAATGATTTCCCGCCGCGACCGGGTGGGATTCAGTCGTATCTGCATGCGCTCGCCCGGCAGCTGCCCGCCGACGAGCTGGTGGTGTACGCGCCCCGGTGGCGGGGCGACAGTCACTGGAAGTTCGATGCGCAGCAGCCCTTTCAGGTGGTGCGGCATCCGACGACGCTGATGCTGCCGACGCCGCTGGTGGCGCGGCGGGCCAAGAAGCTCATGCGCGACGAGAAGTGCGATCGGGTGTGGTTCGGGGCGGCGGCGCCGCTGGCGCTGCTGTCGCCGGTACTGCGCCAGGCGGGCGCGGAACGGATCCTGGCGTCCACGCACGGGCACGAGGTGGGCTGGTCGATGCTGCCGGCGGCGCGGCAGGCGCTGCGGATCATCGGCGATCACACCGATGTCGTCACCTATGTCAGCAAATACACGCGGCGGCGGTTCTCGTCCGCGTTCGGGGCGCAGGCCGCGCTCGAATACCTGCCCCCCGCCGTGGATTCGGAGGTGTTCAAGCCGGATCCGGCCGCCCGCGCCGAACTGCGGGCCCGCTACGGGCTGGGGGACCGGCCGACCATTCTGTGCCTGTCGCGGCTGGTGCCGCGCAAGGGCCAGGACATGCTGATCACGGCCATGCTCGAGATTCGCAGGCGGGTCGACGGGGCGGTGCTGGTCATCGTCGGCGGCGGGCCGTACGAGCAGAAGCTACGGCAGTTCGCCGAGGTCATGGGCCTCGGCAATGACGTGGTCTTCACCGGGCGCGCCCCGTCGGGCGAGCTCGCCGCCCACCACACCATCGCCGACGTGTTCGCCATGCCCTGCCGCACCCGTGGTTTCGGCCTGGACGTCGAGGGCCTGGGCATCGTGTTCCTGGAGGCCTCCGCCACGGGAGTGCCGGTGGTGGCGGGCAATTCCGGTGGCGCGCCGGAAACCGTGCGCGAGGGTGAGACCGGACGGGTGGTGAACGGCCGCTCCGCCGAAGAGCTCACCGACGCCATCGTCGACATCCTCTCCGACCGGGACGCCGCCGCCCACATGGGCGCGGCCGGGCGCGCCTGGGTGCAGCAGCAGTGGCGCTGGGACCTGATGGGCGCGCGACTACAACATCTACTGAATCCGACAGAAACCGCACTGAGACAACACTGAAGGGTTCGCGGCCGTCTCGATTCTGGACCGACGGAGCGGGGGAGCGAAGCGGAGGAGCGGAGGAGGGAAGAATCGAGACTTCGGGGCCGCGAACCCGCCCGGAGCGAAGCGTAGGGCAAGATAGGCACCGTGAGCAGTATCCAGGTTGCCGACCAGACGTTCGTCGCCGCGCCGGGCACGGCCGTGGCCGAGGTGCTGGCCGATCGTGCCCGCTGGCGCCGCTGGTGGCCCGACCTGCAGTTGGAGGTCCGGGAAGACCGGGGCGACAAGGGAATTCGCTGGACCGTCAGCGGTGGTGCGGACGGCACCATGGAGGTCTGGCTGGAGCCCATGCTGGACGGCGTCATCATGCACTACTTCATGCACGCCGAACCCCGCGGCGGCATCGGCGGTATGTCCGGGCGTGAGCTGCTGGCCCTGAACCGGACTCGCCGCGTCGCGGGCAAGGCCATGTCCTTCGAGATCAAGGCCCGCCTCGAGGCGGGGCGCAAGGCCGGGGTCGCTCCCGCGGCCGCTCACTAGAAAGGAAGCGTTGCCGCCCATGGCCGATCGAACTCAGAGGTCGATCGTGATCGACGCCCCCTCGGATCGAGTGATGGCGGTCATCGCCGACCTGGAGTCGTATCCGGAATGGGTCTCCGCGGCCCGCTCGGTCGAGGTGCTGGACAAATTGCCGGACGGCCGCGCCCGCACCGCCCGCTTCGTGCTGGACGCCGGCGTCGTGAAGGACACCTACACCCTCTCCTACACCTGGCGGCCCGACGGCCGCGCGGTGAGCTGGAGCCTGGTCTCGGGTGAGCTGCAGAAGGCGCAGGACGGCACCTACGAGTTGATCGCGCTGCCCGACGGCACCACCCAGGTGGTCTACGAACTGACCGTGGATCTGAACATCCCGATGATCGGCATGTTCAAACGCAAAGCGGAGAAGGTCATCACCGACACCGCCCTCAAGGAACTCAAGAAACGGGTCGAAGGCTGACCGCCGGCGGTACCGAACGCTCGCCGCACCCCGCCACCCGCGTCGAGCTGTTCATCGGCAAGGGCGGTGTCGGAAAAACAACCCTGGCCTGCGCCACCGCACTCGCCTACGCCCGCAACGGCCGCCGCGTCCTGCTGGCCTCCCTGGACCAGGCCCACTCCCTCGGCGATGCCCTGGGCTACCGCCTGCGTCACGGCGCGACCCCCGCGGTCGCCACTCTGCCCCTCCCCATGTTCCACAGCCCGGCACCGGCTTTCGCGGACGTCCGCGACCCCGACGCCGAGCCGGCGCTGGATGTCATCGAGGTGGATTCGCTTGCGCTGCTGGAGGATCGGTTCCGGCAGGTGCTGGTGATGGCGTCCGGGGCCGGGCACGAGCACGGATTCGACCTGGGGGCACTGGATCCCGCGGAGCTGACCGGGCTGCCGGGGGTGCAGGAACTACTGGCCCTGCTCGAGATCACGCGGTTCGCCAACGACGCGCGGTGGGATGTGATCGTGGTGGACTGCCCGCCGTCGGCGGACATGCTGCGCATCGTCACCATGCCGGACACCGTGCTCGGTTACCTGGAGCGGGTGTGGCCCGCGCACGCCAGGACGATGGAGGCGATCGGCGCGGACTTCCGCAAGGCGGTGCTCGCGGTGACCGTCGAGCAGATCGTGCAGGCGGTGACGGAAGCCCGTGACCTGCTGGCGGATCAGGCCCGCACCGGCGCCCGCCTGGTGACCGCCGCGGAACTGGTCGCGGTGGCCGAGTCGGCGCGGGTGCGGTCGGCGGCGGCACTGCTGGGTATCCGCTTGGACGCGGTGCTGGTGAACAAGGTGCTGCCGGAGATGCCCGCGTCGGATCCGGTCGAGCCGCCGCATCCGGCGGTGCAGTGGTACTTCAACCGGCGCGGCGAGCAACTCGATGTGGCGGGGGAGCTGCGCAAGCGATTGCACGGGGTTCCGGTGCAGGTCGTGGCGCATGCGGGAGCCGAACCGGTGGGGATCGGCTCGCTGGCCGCGCTGTCCTACGCGGTGGACGCGAGTGGTAACTGGGTGGGAGGGCGTCCGGTCCCTATGCTTGGCACAGATGCGGACAGTGTGCTGCCCGGCCCCGAGACAAATACTGCCGCCGAGCCGGTGGTGCGGCTCGAGTCCGGGGCAGGCGTGCACTCGGTGTTCGCGATGCGCATGCATCTGCCGGTGGTCGATTCGTCGACCCTGCGGCTGGGACGAGTGGAGGACGATTTGATCGTGGGAGCGGACGGGGTCCGGCGGCGGTTGCGGCTGGCCCCGGTATTGCGACGGTGCACGGTCGAGGCCGCCGAGCTCGACGGCGACCACCTGGTGATCCGTTTCCGGCCCGATCCTGAGGTCTGGCCGAAATGACCACCACGCACCACCCGCGTCCCGGCTACCCCGACGAGAATCTCGGCGAATTCGCCGAGGAGCTACGGCTGCTGGCCGAGGCCGTCCTCGAGCGCGTCGAACCGGTGCTGCGCCGCACCGCCGCCGACGGCCGCACCGAATGGTCCAGCTGCAGCTGGTGTCCCGTGTGCGCGGCCGCGGCCATCGTGCGCGGCGAGCACCACGATGTGGTGGCGGCCATCGCCGAACACGGCACCGCCATCGTGACCGTGCTGCGCGAGGCGCTCGCCGGTGTGCCGGTGGATCCGGTGATCCCGCCGGACCTGGATCCGGAATCGCCGGAATATCAAGCCTGGCATCACTTTTCGCACGTCGCCGAAACCGGCTCCGGTGCAGGTGATCTGCCGTTCGCCGACGCGCGCGGGGATGTCGGCCCGGACGACGAGAGCGAATTCCCCCGTGCCGGCGGGCAATCCGGCGACCCGCACGGTGCTGCGGGCCTGGCCGCGGTGTTCGCACG
>NZ_JBHZCS010000008.1:191886-204107 GCF_042755705.1 Nocardia sp. NPDC059154 | reverse complement strand
CCGAACCCGCTTTTCGGTCCGGACTCCGCCCGCCGCCACATCGCTGGCGGCGCGGTGGAGTTGCTGGGCAAGTGGCCCGGACTGCGGCAGGACGTCGACACCGCCGCGGATCTCGAGCGCGCCGCGGCGCTCGGGGTCGGAACGGCCACCTGCGCGCTGCTGCGTGAAATCGGCGTGTCGCAGGCGTGTCGAGGAATCGAAGATATGCACCGAGCCGGGTCCTCACTGTGCTGACGCCGCGTGATCTGCGCTGCAATGGACGGTGTCAGTTCGGCACCCCACCCGCGACATAAGGAATGATCGTGAGAGTGAGCGATACGGATACCGTCAAGCAACCGCCGCTACTACCGGCGGCGCCGCCCGCGGCAACCCCACCGCCCACCGCCTTAACGCCGCTGCCGGCGGACCGGTATGTCAATCGGGAACTCAGCTGGCTCGATTTCAACGCCCGCGTCCTCGCCCTCGCCGAGGACCATTCCCAGCCGCTGCTCGAGCGCGCCAAATTCCTCGCCATTTTCGCCTCGAATCTGGACGAGTTCTACATGGTCCGGGTGGCCGGTCTGAAGCGCCGCGCGGAAACCGGACTGTCGGTGCGGTCCGCCGACGGCCTGTCGCCCACCGAGCAGCTCGAGATGATCGCCGTCCGTACCCAGGAGATCGGCGAGCGCCACGCCCGCGTCTTCCTGGACCAGGTGCTGCCCGCGCTGACCGCCGAGGGCATCGCCATCATCCGCTGGGCCGATCTGGAGGACACCGAACGGCAGCGCCTGTCCGGATATTTCCAGGATCAGGTCTTCCCGGTGCTGACCCCGCTGGCGGTCGACCCGGCCCACCCGTTCCCCTACATCAGTGGCCTGAGCCTGAATCTCGCTGTGACGGTGAAGGATTCGATCACCGGCGGTGAGCACTTCGCCCGGGTCAAGGTGCCCGACAATGTGGATCGCTTCGTCCGGGTCCGCCGGGTCGCGACCGGCAATACCGCCTCGAACCGCGATTCCGCTGCGGCACAAGGCCCGTCCCTGGCCGCCTTCCTCCCGATGGAGGAGCTGATCGCCGCGCACCTGGATCAGCTGTTCCCGGGAATGGAAGTGGTGGAACAGCATTCGTTCCGGATCACCCGCAATGCCGACCTGGAGGTCGAGGAGGACCGCGACGAGGACCTGCTGCAGGCCCTGGAGCGCGAACTCGCCCGCCGCCGCTTCGGATCCCCGGTGCGGCTGGAAGTCTCCGACGACATGACCGAGCACATGCTCGATCTGCTGCTGCGCGAACTCGACGTGGACCCGGCCGACGTCATCCAGGTGCCCGGCCTGCTCGACCTGTCCTGCCTGTGGCAGGTCTACGGCGTGGACCGCCCCAGCCTCAAGGACGCCCCCTACGTCCCGGCCACCCCGCCGGCGTTCGGCGAACGCGAAACGCCCCGAAACGTTTTCGCCGCCCTGCGCGAGAACGACGTGCTGGTGCACCACCCCTACGACTCCTTCTCCACCAGCGTGCAGCGCTTCATCGAGCAGGCCGCCGCCGACCCGCAGGTGCTGGCCATCAAGCAGACCCTGTACCGCACCTCGGGTGACTCCCCCATCGTCAACGCGCTCATCGACGCCGCCGAGGCGGGCAAGCAGGTGGTCGCGCTGGTCGAGATCAAGGCCCGCTTCGACGAGCAGGCCAATATCAAATGGGCGCGGGCGCTGGAGCAGGCCGGCGTGCACGTGGTCTACGGCCTGGTCGGGCTCAAGACCCACTGCAAGACCTGCCTGGTGGTGCGGCGCGAGGGTGCCACCATCCGTCGCTACTGCCACATCGGCACCGGCAATTACAACCCCAAGACCGCACGCCTGTACGAGGACGTCGGATTGCTCACGGCCGCACCGGAGATCGGCGCGGACCTCACCGACCTGTTCAACTCGCTCACCGGGTACTCGCGAAAGGCCAACTACCGCAACCTGCTGGTCGCCCCGACCGGCGTGCGCGCCGGCATCGTCGAACGCATCGAGCGCGAGGTCGAGCTGGCCTCGCAGGGCGAACCGGCGCGAATCCGGCTGAAGGCCAACGCTATCGTCGACGAGCAGATCATCGACGCCCTCTACCGCGCCTCCCAGGCCGGGGTGCCGGTCGACATCGTGGTGCGCGGCATCTGCGGGCTACGGCCCGGGGTGGCGGGTATGAGCGAGAACATCCGGGTGCGCTCGATTCTCGGCCGCTTCCTGGAACATTCGCGTGTTCTGCACTTCCAGGCCCAGAACGAGTACTGGATCGGCAGCGCCGACATGATGCACCGCAACCTCGACCGGCGCGTGGAAGTGCTGGCGCAGGTGAAGGATCCGAAGCTGACCGAGCAACTGGGCCAGGTGTTCGACTCCGCGCTGCACCCGGCCACCCGCTGCTGGGTGCTGCAGGCCGACGGCAGCTGGGCCGCCCAGCCCGGACCCGACGTCCCCGGCGATCAGATCCGCGATCACCAGGAGCACCTGATGCGGCTGCGACGTCCGGTGCACCAGTGAGCCCGGCTCACTTCGATCCTGCCGCCGATTTCGCCGATCCCCGCGTCGCCGCCAATATTCTGGCGGCGGGCGCGGTGCTGTGGCGTCCGGCGGCGGATGGCGGGCTCGAGATCGCCCTGGTGCACCGGCCCAAATACGACGACTGGTCGCTGCCCAAGGGGAAATTGGATCCCGGTGAGACGCCGGTGGTCACGGCCGTGCGCGAGGTGGCCGAGGAAACGGGCCTGAATTCGCGCCTGGGCCGCTATCTGGGCCACGTGACGTATCCGGTGACCGGGCATCGCAAGCTCAAGCGAGTGGACTACTGGGCCGCCCGGGTCCTGGACGGGGCGTTCGAATCCAATCCGGAGGTCGACGCCCTGGACTGGCGTCGTCTCGACACCGTGATGGACGCCCTGTCCTATCCCATGGACCGCAGCATCGTCCGGAACTTCCTGCGCCAGCCCGCCGAAACCGCCACCCTGCTGCTGGTGCGGCACGCCAAGGCCGGTCGCAGCGACCGTTTCGCCGGTGACGACGATCTGCGCCCGCTCGAAAAGGCCGGTCGCGCACAGGCTCGCGCCCTGGTGCCGAACCTGCTCGCCTTCGGCGCGGCCGAAATCCTCTCCGCCCCACCGGACCGCTGTGTCCAAACTGTGACCCCGCTGGCGGAAAAGCTGGGCATGGACGTGGAACTCGAACCGCTGTTCTCCGAATCCGGTTATGCGGCAGCACCCGATGCCGCCCGCAAACGCGCCCGTGACCTGGTCTCCGCCGACACCGTGCGGGTGATCTCCAGTCAGGGCAAGGTGATTCCGGATCTGCTGGAGTGGTGGGCCGCCGCCGACGGCATCAGCCTGCCACCGGCTCGCAACCGCAAGGGCAGCGTCTGGGTGCTGTCCTTCCACGACGGCCGTCTGATCGCGGCCGACCATCTCGACCGCGCTCTCACCCCGGCCGATCTCCCCCGGGGCTGACGGCTTTCCGGCCCGTCGGCGGGCGTTTTTTCCCCGCCGGCCGGCGGCCCGGCCCGGCGAGAACCCTTGGAACGCCCCCGTACCGGCCCCTGTCCGGCCGAATCCATCCGGCGCACTGCCGATTTCCGCCGGGCGTACTGCCGATTCCAACCCCCCTCGAACCCCCAACCCACCCCCGCACAACCCGCCCCCGCACATACGAAACGGCCCGGCGATGCCGGGCCGTTTCACGTGTCGTCCTGCTCGAAAACCCCCGTCAGCGACGGGTTGTGGCCTCGCTACCGGCGAGCGGTGCGCTTGGCCGCGGTCTTCTTGGCGGGAGCCTTCTTGGCCGTCTTCTTGGCGGTGGCCTTCGAAGCGGTGGCCTTGGTGGCCTTCTTGGCGACCGTGGTCTTCTTGGCAGCAGTGGCCTTGGCCGGGGTCTTCTTCGCGACCGTCTTCTTCGCCACCGTCTTCTTGGCCGTGGCCTTCTTGGCGGGCGCCTTCGAGGCGGCCTTCTTGGCCGTGGTCTTGGCCGGCGCCTTGGTGGCGGCCTTCTTGGCCGTCTTCTTGGCGGTGGTCTTCTTGGCGGTGGTCTTACCCGAAACCGGGGCGGCCACACCGCGCTTCACGGCCGGGCCGCTCGAAGCGATCTTCTGCTTGCCGGCAATGATCGCCTTGAACTGAGCGCCGGGGCGGAACGCCGGCACCGAAGTCGGCTTCACCTTGACGGTTTCGCCGGTGCGCGGGTTACGAGCGACCCGGGCGGCCCGCTTACGCTGTTCGAAGACACCGAATCCGGTGATGGTGACGCTCTGACCTTTGTTCACAGCACGCACGATCGTGTCGACCATCTGCTCGACTGCAGCAGTAGCGGTGCGCCTGTCAGTACCCAACTTCTCGGTCAGAACATCGATCAGTTCCGCCTTGTTCATTGAATCCTCCGCAGACTAATGGCCCGTCGTCGGACCGACTAGGTACCACGGTAAACCCTTTCCGGGCAAGAGTCTATGTGCCACGCGGAAATACATGACGCATGGCACACGCTCAGCTACCTGGTTTGAGGGGGTTCAGCTAACGCCCATCAATGATTACGTCTGCGAAATACGGGCCGGAATGGTGGCGGGTTTCCAAGTCGGCCTTGCGTTTTCGAACCGGTCGATCTCATCACTGTGCTGCAGAGTGAGCCCGATGTCGTCCAGCCCTTCCAGCAGGCGCCACCGGGTGTAGTCGTCAATATCGAACGGCAACACGACCGTTCCGGCCGAGACGGTTCGCGCCTCGAGGTCCACCGCCAATTCCAAACCCGGCTGTTCCTCGAGCAACTTCCAGAGCAATTCCACATCGCTCTGCGCCATCCGGGCCGTCAGAAGCCCGTCCTTGCCCGCGTTCCCGCGGAAGATGTCGGCGAAGCGAGACGAGATCACCACCCGGAACCCGTAGTCCTTCAAGGCCCAAACGGCGTGCTCACGTGAGGATCCGGTACCAAAATCCGGACCAGCGACCAGCACACTACCGCGGTTGAAGGGCTCGGTGTTCAGAATGAAGTTCGGATCCGTCCGCCATGCCGCGAACAGGCCGTCCTCGAAACCCGTTCGGGTAACGCGCTTCAGATACACCGCCGGGATGATCTGGTCGGTGTCGACATTGGATCGGCGCAACGGAACGCCGATCCCCTTGTGGACCTTGAAGGCTTCCATCGGTGATTCTCCTGAGTCTGTGGGGGCAGCGGCATCTGGGCCGCTACCGGAATGTGATCAGTTCAGATCCGCAGGTGAGGACAGGGTTCCGCGCACCGCGGTGGCCGCGGCGACCAGCGGCGAGACCAGGTGCGTGCGACCGCCCTTGCCCTGTCGCCCTTCGAAGTTCCGGTTCGAGGTGGCGGCGCAGCGCTGACCGGGGGAAAGCTGATCCGGGTTCATACCCAGGCACATCGAGCATCCCGGCTGGCGCCATTCCGCGCCGGCAGCGGTGAAAATCTCGCCCAGACCCTCTTTTTCCGCCTGCAGCCGCACCCGCATCGAGCCCGGCACGATCAGCATGCGTACACCGTCCGCGACCTTTCGGCCCGTCAGAATGTCTGCGACCGCACGCAAATCCTCGATCCGGCCATTGGTGCACGAACCCACGAAAACCGTGTCCACGGTGACATCCCGCAGCGGAGTGCCCGGCTGCAGGTCCATGTACTGCAGCGCCTTCTCGGCGGCCGCGCGCTCGTTCTCGTCGACGATCTGCTCCGGATCCGGCACCGAGTCGCCCAGCGGCGCACCCTGTCCCGGGTTGGTGCCCCAGGTGACGAAGGGGGTCAGCGTGGAGGCGTCGATGTGGACCTCCGCGTCGAAAACCGCGCCCTCATCGGTCTTCAGGGCGTCCCAGGCGGCCACGGCGGCCTCCCAGTCCGCGCCCTCGGGCGCGTGCGGGCGGCCCTCCAGGAACTCGTAGGTGACCTCGTCGGGCGCGACCATGCCCGCGCGGGCGCCGGCCTCGATCGACATGTTGCACATGGTCATCCGGGCCTCCATGGACATGCCGCGCACCGCCTCGCCGCGGTACTCCAGCACGTAGCCCTGGCCGCCGCCGGTGCCGATCTGCGCGATGACCGCCAGGATCACGTCCTTGGAGGTCACGCCCGCGGGCAGCTGCCCATCGATATTGATGGCCATGGTCTTGAACGGGCGCAGCGACAAAGTCTGCGTCGCCAGCACATGTTCCACTTCCGAGGTGCCGATGCCCATGGCCAGCGCGCCGAACGCACCGTGGGTGGAGGTGTGCGAATCACCGCACACCACCGTGGTTCCCGGCTGGGTCAGGCCCAGCTGCGGGCCCACCACGTGGACGATGCCCTGATCGAGATCGCCCATCGGGTGCAGGCGCACACCGAATTCCTCGCAGTTCTTGCGCAGCGTCTCGACCTGCAGGCGCGACACCGGATCCGCGATCGGCTTGTCGATGTCGATGGTCGGGACGTTGTGGTCCTCGGTGGCGATGGTGAGATCCGGGCGGCGCACCGGGCGACCCGCGGCGCGCAGTCCGTCGAACGCCTGCGGGCTGGTGACCTCGTGCACCAGGTGCAGGTCGATGTAGATGAGGTCGGGTTCGCGATTCGCGCCCTCGCCCGCGCCGCGGACGACGACGTGCTGGTCCCAGACCTTCTCCGCCAGAGTGCGTGGCCGGTCGGCCATAACTGCTCACCTCTCGATTGACATACCCACGCCCCGTGGTGTGCGCGGTGACTGGCGTCCGAGCTGGGAGCGGCTGGTTTGCATTTCCCAACATGCGAGACGCTAATATCGTTCTATGAGACAGCATAGCGGTATCGGGGTTCTGGACAAAGCGATGGCCGTCCTGCACGCCGTAGCCGAGCAACCCTGCGGCCTCAACGAGCTCTGCACCCGCACCGGACTGCCCCGCGCGACCGCGCACCGCCTGGCCGTGGGCCTGGAAACCCACCGCATGCTGGCCCGTGACAGCCAGGGTCTGTGGCGGCCCGGCCCGGCCCTGTCGGAGCTGGCGACAACCGCCAGCGACCCGCTCCTCGACGCCGCCGCCACCATCCTGCCGCGCCTGCGCGAGATCACCGGCGAGAGCGTGCAGCTCTATCGGCGCGACGGCAATGCCCGCGTCTGCGTGGCCGCCATGGAACCCGCCGCGGGCCTGCGCGACACCGTGCCGATCGGGGCGCGCCTGCCGCTCACCGCGGGCTCGGCCGCCAAAGTGCTGCTGGCCTGGGCCGATCCCGAGATGCAGCGCACGGTCCTGCCCGAGGCCGTCTTCGGCGAGCGGGCCCTGGCCGAGGTGCGCCGCCGAGGCTGGGCGCAGAGCGCCGCCGAGCGCGCGGCCGGCGTGGCCAGCGTGTCCGCACCCGTGCGCGACGCCGCGGGCGGCGTGGTCGCGGCCGTCTCGGTATCCGGACCCATCGACCGCATGGGCCGCCGGCCGGGCGCCCGCTGGGCAGCCGATCTGGTGGCCGCCGCCGACGCCCTCCACAAGCGCCTCTGACGGACTTTCCGGGCCCGGGGCAACCCCCGGAGTGGCCACTGCCGTCACGACAGCCCCACGGGTCGCTCAGCCACCCGCCTGCAGTTTCTCGGCTTCCCGACCGCAGCCCTCGCCGGATTCCGGCGGGAGCTGCGCTGGTTTCCGGGGCCCGGATGTGCCGTTTCCAGGGCCGGATCGACCGCTCCAGCTGTGAGCCAGGTGGCAGGAAATGGCCACTGTGACTGTGCTCATACGCCGTAAATTACAGTCGGCCCATGGGAGTTAATCAACGCGCGCAGATCGTGATGTCCGACCAGGAGATCACCGAATTCATCGAGCGCAGCCGCATCGCCACCATGGCCACGCTGGGCGCCACGGGCGCACCGCATCTGGTCGCCATGTGGTACGCGGTGATCGACGGCGAGATCTGGTTCGAGACCAAGGCCAAGGCCCAGAAGACGGTGAATCTGCGCCGCGATCCGCGCATCACCGTGATGCTCGAGGCCGGCGACACCTACGACCAGCTGCGCGGCATTTCCATCGAGGGCCGCGCGGAGGTCGTCGACGACCCCGAGGCGCTGTTCAAGGTGGGAATCAGCGTCTGGGAGCGCTACACCGGGCCGTACACCGACGAGGCCAAGCCGTTCGTGGAGGCCATGCTGAACAAGCGGGTGGCCGTGCGCGTGGTGCCCGAGCGCACCCGCAGCTGGGATCACCGCAAACTCGGCTTGCCCGCCATGCCGCTGGGCGGCAGCACCGCCGGTCAGCAACCATAGGCACGGCTGGTCGGCAACCATGGACGCCGCCGGTCGGCAACCGTGGTCATACAGAAAAGCGAAGGCCCCCAGCCGTTCGGCTGGGGGCCTTCGCTTTGTAGTCCCGACGGGATTTGAACCCGCGCTACCGCCTTGAGAGGGCGGCGTCCTAGGCCGCTAGACGACGGGACCAGGATGAGATTTCGGCAGACTTTGCGGTCCGCCGAAGCTTCTCGAATTCGAGAACCGGAGCTCTCGCAGCTGGGGTACCAGGACTCGAACCTAGAATGGCTGAACCAGAATCAGCTGTGTTGCCAATTACACCATACCCCATTGACCTGGGCTTTCGGGTTCCTCCCGGGGGAAGCTCCCGACCGCTTTCCGGCCGAGAAGAAGATTAGCAGCATCCCCCGGCAGATACACAAACCGGCTGGTCAGAGGCCGGTTTGTGCATCATTTCGGATTACCTGCGGGCCTTCGCGGAACCGATCTCAGGCGATCCCGGCGAGCGCGGACCGCATGCGGTCCATGGTGAGCTCGCGGCCCAGCAGTTCCAGCGACTCGAACAGCGGCGGGCTGATGTGGGATCCGGTCACCGCCACGCGCACGGGCGCGAAGGCCTTGTTCGGCTTGAGGCCCAGTTCGTCGATGAGCGCGGCTTTGAGCGCCTCTTCGAGGGGCGTGACGGTCCATTCCGAAACGCCTTCGAGGGCTTTCACCGCCGCCTGCAGCACCGGAGCGGCATCGGGGCCCAGATTCTTTTTCTCCGCGGCGGGGTCGATGGCGAACTCTTCGGGCTTGATGAAGAGGAACTTCAGCAGATCCCAGCCATCGCCGAGCACCTTGATCCGGGTCTGCACCAGATCGGCCGCGGTTTCGAACAGCTTCTCGTCGATCTCGGCGCCGATATGGCCGTGTCCGGTAAGGAACTCGCGCAGCCGGTGAGCAAAATCACCGGGGTTCAGCATCCGAATATGTTCGGCGTTCAGCGCGTCGGCCTTCTTCTGGTCGAATCGAGCCGGATTCGAATTCACTTTCGAGATATCGAAGGCTTCCACCATCTCGGTCATCGAGAACAGGTCATGATCATCGGCGATGCTCCAGCCGAGCAGCGCCAGATAATTCAGCAAACCCTCGGGAATGAACCCGCGGTCGCGGTGATGGAAGAGATTGGACTCCGGATCACGCTTGGACAACTTCTTGTTGCCCTGGCCCATCACGAAGGGCAGGTGACCGAACTCCGGGGTGAACTCCGCGACGCCGATTCGTTTCAGCGACTCGTAGAGCGCGAGCTGCCGCGGAGTGGAGGACAGCAGATCCTCGCCGCGCAAAACGTGGGTGATCTTCATCATGGCGTCGTCGACCGGGTTGACCAGCGTATAGAGCGGATCGCCATTACCGCGGGTGAGCGCGAAGTCGGGGACCACGCCCGCACGGAAGGTGGTCTCGCCGCGCACCAGGTCGTTCCAGGTGAGGTCCTGGTCGGGCATGCGCAGCCGGACCACCGCCGGGCGGCCCTCGGCCTTGTAGGCGGCGATCTGCTCGGCGGTCAGGTCGCGGTCGAAGTTGTCGTAGCCGAGCTTGGGATCGCGGCCGGCGGCCTTGTGCCGGGCCTCGACTTCCTCAGGGGTGGAGAAGGATTCGTAGGCCTCCCCCGCCGCCAGCAGGCGCTGAACCACATCGAGATGAATGTCACGCCGCTGCGACTGCCGGTACGGGCCGTAGTGGCCGCCGACCTCGGGGCCCTCGTCCCAGGTGAGGCCGAGCCAGCGCAGGGCGTCGAGGATGGCGTTGTAGGACTCCTCGGAATCGCGTGCGGCGTCGGTGTCTTCGATGCGGAAGACGAAGGTGCCGCCGTGGTGGCGCGCGTAGGCCCAGTTGAACAGGGCGGTACGGACCAGACCCACATGCGGTGTGCCGGTGGGTGACGGGCAGAAACGAACCCGGACGTCAGTCATGGCTCTCTTTCGTTCAGCGTTTGGCGGCAACGGGATTGGACAGGGTGCCGATGCCGGAGACGGTCACCGACACGGTCTGGCCGGCCTGCAGCGGGCCGACGCCCTCCGGGGTGCCGGTGAGGATGACATCACCGGGGAGCAAGGTCATTACGGCGGTGACCCACTCGATCAGCTTCGGAATATCGTGCAGCAGAAGTGAAGTGCGGCTGCGCTGCTTCACCTGGCCGTCGACCTCGGTGACGATCTCCAGATCCGAAGGGTCCAGCGCGGTCTCGATCCATGGGCCGAGCGGGCAGAAGGTGTCGTAGCCCTTGGCGCGGGTCCACTGGCCGTCGTGGCGCTGCTGGTCGCGGGCGGTGACGTCATTGGCGACGGTGTAGCCCAGGATCACCTCGTTGGCGCGGGCGGCGGGCACGTCCTTGCAGGGGCGGCCGATGACGATCGCCAGTTCGCCCTCGTAGTCGACCTGAGAAGAGCTGGGCGGCAGGATGATCGGGGCGTTGGGGCTCTGGATCGAGGTGCTCGGCTTCATGAAGATGACCGGGTCGGCCGGGGCCGGGCCGCCCATCTCCTCGGCGTGCGCGGCGTAGTTCTTGCCGATGCAGATCACCTTGCTGGCGAGGATCGGGGCCAGCAGCCGCACGTCGGCCAGCGGCCAGCTGCGACCGGTGAAGGTCGGGGTGCCGAACGGGTGTTCGGCGATCTCCCGGACGACGGCGTCGGAACCGTCCCCTTCGATGCTGACGAAAGCGACTCCATCTGGGCTGGCAACTCGACCTAGGCGCATGGTTGGCATCCTATCGACCGGCCTCGACCTGCCCGAACGCGCCCAACCGCGGGGCGGGAACGGACCCGGGGACGAGGGTCGGCAGGGCGGGGGCGGGGGCGGCCGGGAGGGGTGGCATCCCGGCCCGCATCGCCCCGATCCGAATGTGGAAAGCCCTTATACGCAGGCGAACTCGGGTCTCGCGGGTGGACTCACAAGATCGGTGGGCGAGTGTGAGCAAACTGACAGCTCGTCCCAGAAATCGTCTTGCGCATCACGTGTACGGTGAGATCCGATGTTCACAGAGTAGGACATTAATTCCAAATAGTGAGACAGAGGTGAGGGCGATGGCCACCGTGACACAGATCGGGACGACACGACGGTGGACCATGCTGGCGCTCGGCGTCTTCGCCCAGAGCTCCAGCGCCGCGCTGGTGCACGGCACCGCCTTCCTGCTGCCTGCGCTGACCCAGCGCGGAATGCCGCTGGCCACCGCCGGTCTGCTGGTCGCCATGCCCACCGTCGGCCTGGTCTGCACGCTGATCGCGTGGGGCTGGATCGTCGATCATGTGGGCGAGCACAAGGCCCTGGTGGCCGGTCCCGCGCTGATGTTCGCGGCCGGCGTGGCGGCGGCGACGGTCTCGAACTATGTTGCGCTGGGCGCATTGCTGTTCCTGGCCGGGGCCGGAGCGGGCAGCACCAATGCCGCCAGCGGGCGGGTCATCGTGGGCTGGTTCCCGCCGGATCAGCGCGGGATGGCCATGGGCATCCGGCAGGCCGCCCAGCCGCTGGGCGTGGCCGTCGGCGCCATCACCATCCCGGCCGTCGCTGCGGCACACGGGTTCTCGATGGCCGTCCTGGTCCCCGCGGCCATGGCGGGCGCGGCCGCGGTCGGCTGCCTGTTCGGGATCGTGGATCCGCCACGGCCCGAATCGGCCGGGGGCGCAGGGCGTCCCGCCAACCCGTACCGTGGCGACTCCACGCTGTGGCGCATTCACGGGGTGTCGATTCTGCTGGTGATTCCGCAGGCCACCATCTGGACCTTCGGCCTGCTGTGGCTGCACCGGGATGTCGGCATGTCGCTGCCGGCGGCGGGCGCGCTGGTCACGGCCACCCAAATCCTGGGCGCGGGAGGACGAATCGGCGCGGGGATCTGGTCGGATCGGGTGGGCAGCCGGTTGCGGCCGCTGCGCACGGTGGCGATCGCGGCCGTAATCTCCATGTCCGCCTTGGCCGTAGCGGCCTGGACGCACCAGTGGTGGGCGGCCGCCCCGAACGACACCGTGCGCGCCCTCGTCACGGAGCTGGCGGTCGAGGCCATCCACGCG
>NZ_JBHZCS010000008.1:185469-191876 GCF_042755705.1 Nocardia sp. NPDC059154 | reverse complement strand
CCAGTGGTGGGCGGCCGTCCCGATTCTGGTCGCGGCCTCGGTCATCACGGTGGCCGACAACGGCCTGGCCTTCACGGCGGTGGCCGAGATCGCCGGTCCCTATTGGTCGGGTCGCGGGCTGGGTATCCAGAACACGGGCCAGAACCTGGCGGCGGCCGTGATCGCCCCGGCCTTCGGCGCATTGATCACCGCGGCCGGTTTTCCGATCACCTACCTGCTGGCGGCGGTGGTGGCGCTGGCGGCAGTCCCGTTGGTGCCCAGGGGTTCCCGGTGACCGGCTGATCGCCGGCAAATCAGGAAGAGCTGTGCCCGTTAAGTTTTCGCATCCTAATGAAATTGTGCGATATGCCTCACTGGCCCAGGAGGTTTCAACGAAACCCCTCCCAGGATTGCATTTCGGCGACGAGGAGGGAACGGACGAAGCGTGTGAAGTAGTCGGGTTTCGACGATTCGCCGGGTGGTACGGACCGGCGAATCACCTTGCCGGGCTCGATATCCGGCCGTGAACAAGGAAAAGCCCCCGTTCGCCGCTGTTGCGGGAACGGGGGCTTGACCGTGGAAACGCTAGAGCGAGGCGGCGATCCGGTCGCCGACCTCGACGGTCGAGGCGGCACCCGAGCGCGACGCCAGATCCTTGGCGACGGCGGCCTCGATGCGGGCGGCCTCCTCGGCCTTGCCGAGGTGGTTCAGCAGCAGGGACACCGACAGGATCGCGGCGGTCGGGTCGGCCTTGGACTGGCCCGCGATGTCCGGGGCCGAACCGTGCACCGGCTCGAACATGGACGGGTTGGTGCCCGAGGCGTCGATATTGCCGGAGGCGGCCAGGCCGATGCCACCGGAGACGGCGGCGGCCAGGTCGGTGATGATGTCACCGAAGAGGTTGTCGGTGACGATCACGTCGAAGCGGCCCGGGTCGGTCACCATGTGGATGGTGGCGGCATCGATGTGCTGGTACGCGGTTTCGATGTCCGGGTACTCCGCGCCGACCTCGGCGACCGTGCGCGACCACAGCGAACCGGCGAAGGCCAGCACATTGTTCTTGTGCACCAGGGTCAGGTGCTTGCGGCGCTTGCGGGCGGTCTCGAAGGCGTAGCGGACCACGCGCTCGACACCGAAGCGGGTGTTGGTGGAGACCTCGGTGGCCACCTCGTGCGGGGTGTTGACGCGGATCGCGCCGCCGGTGCCGGTGTAGGGGCCCTCGGTGCCCTCGCGCACGACCACGAAGTCGATGTCCGGGTTGGCCGCGAGCGGGCTGGTGACGCCCGGGTACAGCTTGGACGGGCGCAGGTTCACGTGGTGGTCCAGCTCGAAGCGGGTGCGCAGCAGCAGGCCGCGCTCGAGCAGGCCGCTCTGCACCGACGGGTCGCCGATGGCGCCCAGCAGGATGGCGTCGTGCTGCTTGAGCTCCGGAATAACATTGTCCGGGAGGATCTCGCCGGTGGCATGGAACCGCTTGGCCCCCAGGTCGTATTCGGTCTTCTCGACACCGGGCACCACCACGTCGAGCACCTTGAGGGCCTCGGCGATGACCTCGGGACCGATACCGTCGCCCGGAATGACAGCCAGTTTCATGAAATCCATGCTCCGTTCGATAAGACGCGCGGGTGATCCTCTCCGCGCTGGCAGGAGAGTCACCGGCCACCATAGCGGGTACGCCCGCAACCCCTTTCACCAGGGCGAATCGCTCCCAACCAGTGGGATCACCGGCCGCTCGCGCCGGGCCGCGCCGGCGGGCTACGGCGGCACGTGGGCTAGGGCCGAATTCCCGCGCGACGGCACTCCTGTTGGACGCGCAGGGAAAGAGCGTCCTGCTGCCCCGCCACCGTCCGGCACCACTCCTGCGCCTGCGTGCCACACGCCCGCTGCTGCTGACCACCCATCGTCCCGGCGGAAAGCACTGCGACACAGCCATTCTCGGAGCGCGAGTAATCCGGCCGATGATCGAGCACCGCCCACGCCACCACCCCCGCCACGATCAGCGCGACGACGACAGTGCTCCCGATCAGCAGATTGCGCCGCTCCCGCGCGGACAGCGGCTCGGTCGGCGGCGTCTTTCCTCGCATTCATCAATCATGGCGGGGTCGGTAGTGTTCGGTGGATGTTCGACAATCTCCGACTCGAGCGCAAACTTCATCGCCTGGAACGCAAGATCGATCTCATCATCGAGCATCTGGGTATCGCCGATCCGGGCGGCGCCATCGACTACAGCGCGATCGACGATCTCCTGCAGCGCGGCAAGAAGATCCAGGCCATCAAGCTGTACCGGGACCAGGACCCGACGGCCGGTCTGGCCGAGGCGCGCGACGCGATCGAAGCCCGGGATCGCCGGCCGGGTCGCTGATATTTCCCCTCGAACGCATCGGGCCCCTTCCACTGTCCGTGGAAGGGGCCCTCATCGCGTTGCGCGAGGTCTATCTCAGTCCAGGCTGACCAGGGCGACCTTGGCCGCGCCGACGGCCTCGGCGATGGCGCTCTGGACGTCGGCCGGGACCTCCTTGTTGACGCGGAGGACGACGGTGGCGCCCTCCTGGTCGAGGTCCTGGGTGAGCTGGGCGGCGAGGATGTCGATACCCGCGTCGCCGAGCTTGGTGGCCAGGCGGCCGAGCTGACCGGGCTTGTCCTCGTAGGCGAGGACGGCCAGGTTCAGGCCCTCGGCGCGCATGTCGTAGTTACGGCCGTTGATGTTGACGATCTTCTCGACCTGGGCGGGCTCGGTCAGGGTGCCAGCCACGTTCAGGGTGCGGCCGTCGCCGAACACGGCGCGCAGGTCGACCAGGCTGCGGTGGGTCGGGCTCTCGCTGTGGGTGGTGACCGAGGCCTCGAGGCCGCGGTCCTTGGCCAGCGACGGGGCGTTGACGAAGGTCACCGAGTCCTCGATGAGGGCCGAGAACACGCCGCGCAGAGCCGAGAGCTCGAATACCGCAACGTCTTCCGAGGACAGCTCGCCGCGCACCTGGACCTCGATGGAGACCGGCAGCTCGTCGGCGAGGGCGCCCAGCAGCGCGCCCTGCTTGCGGACGATGTCCAGCCACGGGGCGACGATCTCGTTGACCGCGCCACCGGTGACGTTCACCGCGCCGGGCACGAACTCGCCGGCGAGGGCGAGCTGCACGGACTTGGCGACATCGGTGCCGGCGCGGTCCTGGGCCTCGGCAGTGGAGGCGCCCAGGTGCGGGGTCACCACGACCTGCGGCAGGTTGAACAGCGGGCTGTCGGTGGACGGCTCGGTCTCGAAGACGTCGATACCGGCGGCGCGCACGTGGCCGGAGGTGATGGCGTCGGCCAGGGCCTGCTCGTCGATCAGACCGCCGCGGGCGGCGTTGACGATGATGACGCCCTTCTTGGTCTTGGCGAGCGTCTCCTTGTTCAGCATGCCCTTGGTCTCAGGAGTCTTGGGCAGGTGAATGGAGATGAAGTCGGCGCGCTCGAGCACCTCGTCCAGGGTCAGCAGCTCGATGCCCAGCTGGGCGGCGCGGGCCGGGGAGGTGTAGGGGTCGTACGCGACGACCTTGGTCTCGAAGGCTGCGAGACGCTGCGCGAACAGCTGGCCGATGCGGCCCAGGCCGATGACGCCGACGGTCTTGCCGAAGATCTCGACACCGTTGAACTTGCTGCGCTGCCAGGTGTGCTCGCGCAGGGTGGCGTCGGCGGCCGGGATCTGGCGGGCGGCCGAGAGCAGCAGGGTGACGGCGTGCTCGGCGGCGGTGTGGATGTTGGAGGTCGGCGCGTTGACGACCATGACGCCGCGCTCGGTGGCCGCGGGCACGTCGACATTGTCGAGGCCGACGCCAGCCCGGGCGACGATCTTGAGGTTCTTGCCGGCCTCGAGCACCTCGGCATCGACGGTGGTGGCCGAACGGACCAGCAGCGCATCGGCTTCCGGCACGGCCGCGAGCAGCTCGGGGCGGTTGGGGCCATCGACCCAGCGCACCTCGACACCGTCGCCGAGCGCGTCGACGGTCGACTGGGCGAGCTTGTCGGCGATCAGAACAACAGGACGGCCTGCTTGGCTCACGGTGGGGTACTCCTGAGGAAGGGTTCCGGGATTTACGGGCGATAGCTTAGTGCGCTGGGATCCGGGGTGTTTTACCGCCTGGTAGGCAACTGCCATCAAACCTGTGAACTGCGGGTTTACCCGAAGCGTGTGTCGGAGATACCGGAACCGGCTCCTGGAGCACGGCTCGGACGGCAACTTCGGCCGGCAGCATCGGATCTGCCGCCGCGCCGTCGGTCCAGATCTGCGCCAGTGACTGCAGCGCTTCGATATTCACAGTGACAGCCCCGATTCCGTTTCTCGCGTGGATCTTTCGGTGCGTCGGTTCTCACCTGCGGGTTCCGGGCCGGCGGCCGGTAGGTCGGCGTCCCACCAGGCCGGGGTCTCGTCGGTCTGGTCCGCGGTGGCGATCATGATGTCGGCCACGGCGTAGCCGAAGATAGGGCATGGCCGGGAAGGTGCCTCAGCGAAAATGCGACCTCGACTTTCGGCCGACTTCGATGGACTTGCGCGCTCTGAGGGCACAATTCAGGGTGTTGGGACACCCTTCACGGATAGCCGAAAGCCCGGCATCGGAGCTACGGAGTCCGAGACCGGGCTTTCGAAAGTCGAGTAATCGACGTCAGCAGTTCCTAGCGGCCGAAGGAGCCGGTCCACAAGGTGGACAGGATGCCGTGCAGCGCGGCCGAACCGGTGTCGAGCAGGCCGTTGAGGGCAGCGGAACCGGTGTCGATGATAACGGGGATCATGAAAATACCTCTTCTGAATTCCGTACGGACTTTCTGACGTGAAGCCTATCGGGCCGGTTTCACGGCCTGTTACGGGGGATTTACGCTATGTGACCGGCGTCACGACATGCGGATTCTGTGGCCCCATTCATATGAGTGTCGAATTCCCGCCATATAACGTGGCTATCACGCCCCTATTTCTGGGGGCCTCGGCGCACGGAAAACGCGTGGACCAGCGGGATCCCGGGACGCTAACGTCGACCGCCATGACCCTGCGCTCGATCCCCGCTTCCATGGACCCGGCGGTGGTCGCCACGATCGACGGCGAACTGGACCGGATCGTGCGTGAACACCGCGTCGACGTGCTGCTCGCCATCGAGAGCGGTAGCCGCGCCTGGGGCTTCCCCTCCCCCGACTCGGACTACGACTGCCGCTTCGTCTACCTCCGGCCGCTGGACGACTACCTCACCCCCTGGCCCGGTCGCGACGTCATCGAGACCCCCTTGGTGGGCTTACTCGATGTCAATGGCTGGGACCTCGTGAAGGCGCTGCGGCTGCTGGTGAACGGGAACGCGGTCCTCATCGAATGGCTGATGTCGCCGATCGTCTACCGCGGTGACGCGCAATTCCGGGACGAATTGCGCGCACTGGCCGACGAAGTCGCCGACCGTAACCGGGTGGCCCGGCACTACCTGCATCTGGGCCGCCGGCAGTGGCGTCTCTTCGATACCAATCGTTCGCTGAAAAAGGTGTTCTATTCGTTGCGGCCGGCCATGGCATTGCGCTGGCTACACGAATACCCGGATAAAGCGGTGGCGCCGATGCATTTGCCGACCCTGCTCGACGAATGCGATCTCCCTGACGATTTCACTACCGCCGTGAAAGAACTGACGGAGTTGAAATCCCGCACTCGGGAAATGGGCGCCGGCAGCGTGCCCGAACCGATCGCGACGTTCATCTCCACCGAATTCGAGCGAGCCGCCGCGGAATTCGCCGGGGACGACCCGGCCCACCGGCAACATGCACAGGCTCTATCCGCGGAATTCTTCCGGCGGCGGCTGCGCGGCTGACAGAATCCCCAGAGCATCACGCAGCGGCGGCCGCCCCGATCATCTCGGGACGGCCGCCGCGATGCGTGTTCGGCCGGACGCCGCGTCTCAGTAGTCGGCTCCCGCAATGACCCGCACGATCAGCGCCTCTGGCCCCGGCTTGGTGCGCCGCACCTCGAATTCGACCCGCTGCCCCTCCACGAGCGACCGGAAGCCCTCGCCCTCCACCGCGGTGTACTCCACGAACACGTCCGGCCCGCCACTGTCCGGGCTCAGGAACCCGAACCCCTTTTCGCTGTCGAACCACTTCACCGTGCCGTGCACCATTACCAAACCTTCTCGAACCGACGGGACTCCCACGCCCCCGCGCGTGCCGCAGTCCATGGTGTCACGCCCCCGGCCCACACGGTCGGCCGCCACGCCCGCCCCGGCCGCTCCCACAGCCAAGGCAACTCACACGGCCCTACCTCCCTATCGAATTTCCCTGCCTCTACGTATCACTCAGGTTCCGCGGCGGCACGACCCCGCGTCGCATCTGTGTATTCGCGTCCACGGGACGAGGTCACCGCGAGTCGCGGCCGCGCGCCGCGTCTTTCGCAGTGCTCTCGCGGCAGGTGCCCGGGCCGGCCCTTCTTC
>NZ_JBHZCS010000008.1:144140-185459 GCF_042755705.1 Nocardia sp. NPDC059154 | reverse complement strand
AAACTGCCCCAACCAACTTCTTCCCCCCCCCTCTTTTTCCTCTCCTCCCCCCCGTGTCCTCCCCCCTCCCTTTCCCCCCCCCCTCCCCCCCCCCGCGCCCCGCATCGCGCACTGCCGCGTCACGCAGGCCGTGCCCCTTCGGCCCGGCGCTGACCGTGCGGTGCGGGTGGCAGACGATTCGGTCAGCCTGCTCGCATGTTCTCGGGCGGGGCTTCCTCGTCGGCTTCGGGATCTCGCATGGTGTACACGCGTTCGAGGAAGTCGCGGTGGGCTCGGAGGGTGGCGTCGAGGAGTTCGCGCCAGGTGCGGCGGTCCACTCGGTGGTCGCTGACCAGGGAGGAGAGGGACGCGGGGCCGAGCCTGTCGATGTGGTCGACGATGAAAGTGAGGCGGCGGCGCGGGAATTGGGCGCCGATGCGGGGGTTCTCGTCGAGGAAGTGGTCGAGTTCGTAGAGGTAGTTGACGGCGCGGTTGTACTCCTCGTCGGTGAGGTGGTAGTCCATGCGCTTGATCTCGACGATCCACAGTTCGCCGGAGTCGTGCAGCAGGACGAAGTCGGGTTCGCGCTTCTCGCTGCCGATGGACGTGGTCACCAGCGGGGTGCCGAATTTGTGTGCGTACCAGCGTTCGAAGCTGGCGCGCACGCGTTTGAGGGATTCGTTCATGCCCAGCGGGGTCCACTCGGGGGCGAGCAGCCAGGGGGCGGATTCGATGAGCTCCTGGAAGGGTCGTTCCAGGGAGCGGCGGTCGTCGATGAGCGAGCGCAGCCGGTTCACCACGGCGACACGCTCACTGGCGATCTGGCCCAGCGAGTAGATCTCGGCCACCCGGGCCCGCTCGAACAGCGCGACCACCACGTCCAGTGCGGGGTCGGCGTCCTCGGCGATCTCCTTGAGGGTGTCGAGCAGGCTGCGCTGCGGGCCCAGCGACAGCGCCAGCCGCAGCATGTTCTCGATGTGCGTGGGATCGTCCATCGAGGCACGATCCTTGTGCGCCACCAGGATTCGTGCCGCGTCCAGGACGGAGTCGCGGAACACGCGGTCGCCGGGCGCGATGGCGTCGAGGGTCTCGTGGATGCGGGAGCGCTCGACGAACTCCTCCCAGACCCGGCGGCGTATGGATTTCTCGCCGAGCCTGCCGATCTCCTTGATCAGCGCCCGGCCCCACTGCGCGAGCGCCTCACCGCGCGGGGAGCTCCACATGATGTCCTGGCGGTCGGAGCGGACGAGATCGTCGTCATCGTCGAGCCAGTCGACGTGGATGGCGCCGACCAGATAGGAGCGCAGTTTGAATTCGCCGGTGAATCCGGAAGAGATGCCGAAATCCCTTGTCTGCGCAACGATCTTGCCGCGCGCGTAGATGCGGACCCCGGCCATCGCCTCGTCCCGGTACGGCTGTTTCGAGTAGGCGATCCAGCCCGTCACCGGCAGGAATTGCCGCCCGAATCGCACCGGCACCCGGCCGGCGTCGATCCGGGTCTCCTCCATGACGTCGATCGGCAGCTGGCTGAGAATGAAGCTCTCCGGGCCGATGGCATTGCGCACCTCCACCCGCCAGTCCGCGCGTTCGATGCCGAAACGGGCCGCCAGCTGCCGGTTCAGTTCGGTGCCCGTATTCACCCGCTTGCGAAAGAAATTCCGCAGGATGACGGTGGTGCCCCTTTGGGAGGCGAACGTGCCGTCCAGCCGGCCCGGGCGGGGGAAGTAGTCACTCTCGGTGTCGGAGAGCATGTCGTCGAGGTCCATCACGATGTGGGAGACGTTCCAGCCCAGCGGGGTCCGGTCGTCGTCCCGGCTGCCCGCGGTGATCACCTCGATGGTGCGGCAGATGCCGAAGGCGGCGAGCTTCCCGATTCCCTTGCGCCCCATCACCGGCCGCCGCCGTTCCCGGGACAGATCGGACCCGGTGCGCACGCGCCGGTCGGATCCGACCATCAGATAGTGCTCGTTGATCTCCTCCGCGGTCATCCCGTGCCCGTTGTCGGAGACGACGATCTCGTATGCCGGTTCGTCTGCGGCCCTGACGGTTCCGGCCAGCATCGCACCCCACGGCAGCACGACCTCGACCTCGGTGGCGTCGGCATCGTAGGAATTGGCGATGAGTTCGGCCAGGACCGCCGAGACCCTGTCGTAGAGCCGGATGCCGAGTTTGTCGATCGCCAGCCGGCTGATGCGCATCGTGTACTTGTGGTCATCGCGTTCCCGCGCGGCCGCATGCACGTCGTTGTACATGATGGGCCCCCAATTGCCCTCGGAGCAGCCGTCGTTCAGCTACCTCTGAATACGATGCAACGCTGATTGATTAACAGCAGGCTGAACATTTACCGACCGCTTCGTCACGGTGTGATTCCAGGATTCACCAACCGATAGCCCACGGCAACGGCAAGGTCTCGGTTACCTCCACGAGTGTGCGAGCGACCCTTGACAACCCGCTCCTTGCTTTCGTCGAGGCCGCCCGTCGGCCCGTCCCCGCCGACGAGCGAGCCGATCGGTGAGGCAGTGGTTTACCGCCGGAATCGGGGTGTCAACCATCGAACAGATGCGATTGCGCCAACTTCCAGAACCGGGCGGCGAAACCCTCTCGGCCTCAACCTCAGCAAGTTCGGACGATCGAAGGTCTGATGGGTGGCGTCCACACTCCAGTACGGCCGCACGCCCAGCAGCGAACCCGTCGCTCCACGTGGATAGGCGCTGCCCCTGCCGGCGCGAAAATGACGACCGGCGATTGACGACGACAGCGGCGCCCGCTGTCGTCCCACCGCACAATATGTCGCTGAGGCTCGAGCTAGACGTGTCGAAGACCATCACGTGGTCGCCATGCGGCCGGCGCCATCGTTGCCGGCGATGTTGCAACCGTGCTCGCGCCATCGGGCCAAGAGATTCGGTCGACCGCAGTGCGGGTAGGAATTGGGTGCATATGCGATGTGCTCCGGCTGCGGGCAGGGCGCGCCGCGACCGCGGGCGGCAGCACAACCCGATCCACCACTCCGGATGCCACCGTGGTCCCCGACGGGCCGAGCGTTGCGCGGGGATCGGGGGTGAGGGCGGTCGGGTGACAGGTCAGGCGGATGGAGGCAGAATGCGGGGCGGCGGCGGTCGGCGTCCGCTGTGACGCGAGACAAAGGGGTACCGGGTGGCCAGTAGTCAGACCATTGCCGCACGTCAGCGCTTCTTCGGGGAGGCGGCGGTGGACCCGGTCAGCGGTGCGGTGCGGGAGGATCAGGTGCTGGTGTCCTGGTTCGGGTGTGCCAGTTTCGCGGTGGCCATGGGTGGCGTGGTGTTTCTGCTGGACGCGTGGGTGCCGCGCGGGGCGACGTCCGGGTATGTGCCGACCGGGCCGGAGGAGGTCGCGGCGCTGGATCCGGCGGCGATCTTCATCGGGCATGGGCATTTCGATCACGCGGCCGATGCGGGGGCGATCGCGCGGGCGAGCGGGGCCGTGGTGCACGGGACCGCCGAGCACTGCGCGACGGCTCGCAAGCAGGTGGGCGGGGCCGAATTGGCTTGTCAGGAACTGGGTTCCGGCAAGTCCGCGCCGGGCGACCGCTACGACTTCGAGCTCGCGCCGGGGCTTTCGGTGACCGCGGTGCGCCATCTGCACTCGGCGCGGACACCGCGGCACGAGGGGGCGGATGCCTCCGCACCCGTGCGGCCCAAGCCCTGTCTGTGTGATATCCGCGCCTATCCGCCGGGGCTGGCCGACGCCGGACACCTGGCGCGCAATCTGCTCGCGCCGGAGGGCGGAGTTCTGCTGTACCAGTTCCGGCTCGGCGATTTCGTGCTGACCTGGCATGATTCCTCCGGCCCGCTGCTGGACAAGGCGCCGCACGTCCTGGATGTGCTGCGCACGCTGCCCGCCTCGGATGTGCATATCGGCGCGGTGCAGGGGTACAACCAGTTCACGAATGGGCTGCGGGACCCGCGCAGCTATATCGAGGCGCTACGGCCGAAGGTGTTCGTGCCCAACCATCACGACAACTGGCTGCCGTTGATCACCGCCCGGGGTGAGGCGTTCCGGACGCCGCTGCATGAGGAGGTCGCGCGGATGCCGGAGGGTGCGCGGCCGGAGGTCCGGATGCTGCTGGACCGCGACGACTATCTTGCGCCAGGGCGGATGGCGTTCGACCTCGCACCGCAGCACTGATCGACTGGAGTCCAGGGCTGGTCGGCCGACAGGCGGACGGCGAATGGTCGACGCCAACAGGCTGCGCTGCAGCCCGGTCAGAGTAGTGGCGTTGTGTCGATCAGCGAAGGCCCGTCGATCAGCGGAAGCGGAGAAGCATTGTGATGCTGGTGGTTCCGGCCGGATTGAGGATTTCCGATCCCGGTACGTCGACGAAGCCGAGGCGTTCGTAGAGCCGCCGGGCCGGATTCTCCAGGCGGACACTCAGACTCACGGCGTCGTACTGTTCGCGGGCGGTGTCGAGGAGTGCCGTCATCAACGCCGTTCCCAGTCCGGTGCCACGGCTCTCGGGCGCGACACCGATTGCCAGTTCCGGGGTGTCGCTGTCGATGTACCCCAGAGCCGCGTCCTCGGCGGTGAACCGGCGCAGCCATGCGGCACCGAGCAGTACGCCGTCGAACCCGCCGACCACACCGAGGTCACCTGCGGCACCCCAGTTCTGGACATACTTCGCGAGCTTCGGCTGATCCATCAGCTCGTCCGGCGAGACCATGCCCCGATCGCGGGCATACGACGCCTCGAACAGCATGGCCCACAGGAACTTCTCGTCCGCCACGTCGGCGGGCCGGACAAACACCATGGGATCAGCCGATCACGAATTCCGCCGATGTTCCAGTGAATTCGTTGACCGTTCCGCCGGCGTCACGGCTGTCACCGGTGTACTGGATCCGGTAGCGGCCCGCGGGGGCACTGTCCGTAACCGTCCACTGGATGTTGATGGTGGAGGCGGCAGGCTGGCCGTCCGGGCGGGACCAGTGCAGTTCGGTGCACCAGTCATTGTCGTCGTAGACGCGCCGCCAGTCATCGCCGGAGCCCTGCTGGACCTCGAAGTAGGTGCCATCCAGGTGGAAGTTGTTGTTGGGGTGAGCGCCGACGAACTCCACCGAAACCGTCTGTCCTGCACCGTAGTTCGCGTCAGGCTGGGTGAGAACGTCACCATAGGCGCGTCCGGCGTGCGGCAGGTCGGCCGGGACCGGCGGCAGCAGGTTCGGCTGCAATCCGAAGGCCCAGTCGAGCGGGGCCGGGCCGCGGCCGAGGTCGATGCGTGCCGCCAAAGCCTTTGCCAGACGGTCGAATTCCTGCATGTGGGCGGAGAGCGTCCAACGCCCGTACAGGGTTTCGCCGCCCTCGTACTGCTGGGAGGCGTATTCCTCAGGGGTGGTGACGTATCCGCAGTAGCCATTGGCGTAGCCCTGCAGCAGCACGTTCTCCAGCGGCACATTCAGTGCCCGCGCCACCAGTCGCCGGATTCGCAGCCCCGACACGACCGTGTACTCCGACGGCCCCGAGGCCAGCACCAGATCGCCGATGCGCATCAGCTGCAGCGGCACGATCTGCGGCACCCACGGCCGCGGCGGCAGCACCCCGAGTGGGGCCAGAATCAGCTTGGGCGCCTGCACATCTCGCATCCAGTCTTCGATCGGCGAGTTGAGTCCGCCGAGCGCGGCCACCATCGGATTGGCGTCGCCCTCCTGCAGGAACGACAGCTGCGAGTTCCAGTTGTCCTCGGTGCTGGTCGCCATGGCCGCCGCGCCCATCATGGCGGGCGAGGTGCGGGCGGGCTTGCCATCCGGGGTGTAGTCGCCGTCGATGGCGGTGTCCGCGAGGTTCACATAGTGCAGCACCGAATCCACGCCGGCACTGCCCATCGGCGTCGCGGCGTCGAAAGCCTTTCGGCCCGCCTGATATTGACGCTCACCGATGATGGCGCAGTTGGTGCGATTGTCCTCGGTCGGCCCCGACGGATGCATGGGCCGGATCCATAGATTGGGCGTCATATCGCCCGCATTGGTCTGCGGGAACGCGGCCACGAACGACGGCGCGCCGTCCAGGTGCCGCACACCCATCTCGTCGTGCTCCCAGCGATAACTGGCGTATCCCTTGTTGTCCGCCGAGATGAGGGTGTTGCGATCGGTCAGCGAGGTGCCGTGCGTGGCGAACCACGTGATCGCCCCGACATCCTTGCCGCCCTGCCGGAATCGCAGCACGGTGACCTGCGGATCGATGGCATCCGGGAACGCCGCCTTGTCCTCGTCCGGATTGGCCTCGAACGCCACCCGCGACCGATTCGCACTGGCGTCGTGCAACTCCCCCCGGCCGAGCATGATCGACCCCGGCCCGAGATTCTCGTGCGCCGCAACGATCGCCTTGACGATCCCGTTCACCTCGGCATCGTGCGAGTTCTGCTGAAACCCCATGGCCGCAAGCGAATACGCGTACTCCCGCGCGGTACCACCACACGAGTTGTGGTTGTGCGTCGCATTGAGATTGACGTTCCGCTCGGTATACAGATCCCCGAACCGCTGCTGAAGTTGCTGCATCACCACCAGATGCACCGACTGGAACAAGCAGGCATTGTCCGTATTCACGAACGCAACCCGATCCCCCGTAGCCTGGTCCACTACGACGTAGGCCCGCGCATAACACCGCGTCAACAGCCCCGTAGTGACCTGATCGGCCTCGGAGTACCCCATCATCCCCTGCCCCGCCGGGGCCCCGGTGATATCCGCGAGCCCAACCCCGACAAGGTAATCCTGCCCCGCAGCCCGATGCCTGATGGGTTGCGCCCCAACCATATTCGCACCGAACGCCGCCGCACCGGCCCCCACGCCGCCCACCGCAGCCCCCACCAGCACAGCCCGCCGGGACAGAGTCATCGCATCCTCACTTCCACACCCGCGACAATGCGAACCAGCCCGCACCCGCCAAAGAGTGAACCTGTTCCATTTCAGGTTTTCCCGCAGACTAGTCGGTCACTTGACCAATTTCTAGCCGTCCAACCTGAATCGCGCCCGCCACCCTATCGTCGGCTACTACCATTCCCCCGCCGCACACGCCGATACCTGCAGGTCACCTATGCCTTCCACGCCCCGAGCAACCCGATACGTCAGCGAGCCGCGTCAAAGAGTTTGCACGCCTGAAACCTCAGCGAGTCTCCCGATCCAGATCGATCAACCGCTCCCGAACCAACTCGGGCTGCTCATCCACAATGAAGTGGCCGCACCCCTCCACCAACTCCAGGGTGTAGTCATCCGCCTGAGCCGTCTCCGCCGCGGCAAGCGAGCAGTGCACGGCCGAGTCGTCCTTCCCGAACAGCGCCCGAAGCGGCACCGTGGCCCGCCGGGTCTCCGGATTCCGCACGGACGCCGGCACCTCCTTCAGAAGGAATGTCCGATAGGTGTCAGTAGCAGTCCGAGCCACCACCGGATCCCTGAACCTGTCCGCGAAGACCTTGATCGTCTCCGCATCCATCGCGTGTCCCTCCGAGGTCGCAGCCCCGAACAGCCACTCCAAGAACCGAGTCCGCCGCTGCAACGGCACCCCCACACTCGCCATCAACGGCTGATAAGCCAACAACCGCCAAGCCTGCCGAGCCACATCCGCCTTCGGCGCCCAGGGATGCGCCATGTTCAAAACGAGGAACCCCCTGAACCTCTCAGGCTCGCGAAGCACTATCCGATACCCGACAAAACCACCCCAGTCATGCCCGACCAGCAGCACGTCCTTGTCGAGCCGTAAAGCATCCATGAGCGCCAACAAATCCGAGGCCACATCGTCTTTCGCCCACCGATGCGGCGCAGGCCCAGACCACCCGTACCCCGGCAGATCCGGCGCAACAATCCGCAGTCCCTCCGGTGGATCCGCCAACAGTTCCCGATACACGTAGTGATGCTGCGGCCACCCATGTAGCACAACCACGGGCCGCCCTTTCCCCGCCTCGGTCACATGGAACCGAACCCCACGCGCCTCGACAAAGCTCCGCCGCACGTCCGTAATAGCAGGTGGCGCCTGATCGGAAGTCATAGCCCACGCTAACCCTTTCCCCATCCCAAAACCCATCTTTGTGGACAAACCTAGCCCGTTGTCCACATCCCCGCTCTGATCGACAACCCTGCAATCCCAGCTTCGACGCCGATCACCGCCGCCACAATCTGCCACCATCGGAGCATGATCCGAACCCGCGCAGAGCTGACCACCGAAGGATCCCGCCCAGTAGCGTCGACAACAGGTGCCGCCAAGGTACGTACATGCGCCTGCTTCCGGGCGTCTACTGAACGGACACACCGGATTCCATCGCCAGATGTCAGGCCATCATCGCCTGACTCCCCCAAGCATTGCTGAACCCCCGCACCGCGGCGTGGCTCCAAGGCATACTCCCGAACAGCCGACGCTGTACGAGGCAACCGTCCCGCCAAACCCCTACCGCAAGACCCCAACCCGGCTGCACCTCTACCGCCGCCCCTCCCGCCGACTGGTCCACAGAACCCCAAGACCTCCCAACTACCCACCCGGTCCTCACCTACTCGACTGCACAACCGTACTCCCGCACCGCACAGCTGACGCCATGGTCGACGAGCACCTGAGACGCACCGTCGCCCCATCCGACGCACTCCGCCTGTGCCACAACCCAATCCATGGCCGCGCCGCCTTCCGACGACACCTGCCCGAAGCCGCAACCACGCAGCGTCCGAACCGGAACGCCTCTTCACCCGAGCCCTAAAGCAGCGCGGCGTCAACATGCTGGCCAACCACCCCGTAGGGCAATACATCGGCGACTTGGTCGTCGAAAGCTCCACACCATCATCGAGATCGACGGCCGCGAATTCCATAGCACCCCAGCAGTATTCCGCCGCGACCGCCGCCCTCAGAACCTCATCCTCCTTGTCGGCTGGCTGCTCCTACGCTACGCAGCCGTGGGCATCTACACCTCCATAGACTCCTACGCCAACGAAGCCGCCACCGAGATCAAACGCCGCCGACACGCCCGCCGGCCACGAGTGGGCCAATCCCTGCCATTTGGCCTCCCACGGCCATTTATCCCAGATTTCGACATGGCCCAATCACTCTCCACCAACTCACAGCCTGTTGAAGTACCCGAGCTCGGCATTCCCCGGCCCACCGATCAGCAGCGCGCGGTCGAGGAATCGATTGTTCGTCTCGCAACTCGTCTCGGGCAGCATCACGCAGGAGTGGCACGCCGCGCGGTTCAACGCCCCGGACCCGGCGGGGCCGGACTCCATGCACAGAGGATCGGCAGAGCACCATCGGCAGCGCTCCAATGCCGCCTCGAGTGAGTGGACCAAACTGGCCGGTTCGCCCTGAGCCACCACCCCACCCAGACTTCCGGCCGAATCGCTTGTCGCCGTGTAGATGAGAATGCCCGCCATGGTGTCGTCGATGTAGAGGCGTTCCCGGAGAGAGGCCGCGGGATAGCCGGCGTCCAGACTCCATTCATTGATGAGGGCATGGGCGAGAGTGTGCAGGAGAAGGTAGCGCGGAGTGACGAATGAATCCGTGACACGTGTGCCCGAGCGTTCGGAGAGTTCCGCCAGGTGATTCGTACGGATGACATTCGCCCGGTCGATCACGTCCGTCTCGGCTTCCCACGTTGTCAGGCGTTCCCCGGTCAGATCGAGAAAGACGCCTTCACCGATCACCTCGATGGCTGGGAGCCAGCTCTTCTTGGTGACGCTGAGCGGGGCCATCCGCTTCTTGTCGTTGTCGTCGTCAGGACCGGTGATCCGGGTGAAAGACGGCAGAGCGCGAACCTCCCTGAGTCGGTGCACGAGCATCGACTTCGAGATGCCATGCCGCCGAAGCGGTTCGGTGTCACCGGTCGGGGGTTCGCAGACGAAATGCTGTTGCCGGTCGCGTTCGGGAGTGTGGCTGTGCAGCTGCTGGTACTCCTCCCGGAGGAACCTCGGCCAGTCCAGTGCGGGCCCCTGGTCGCCGTCTGATTCCTCCGCGTCACGGACGATCCGGAGTACGTCCTGGGTCGTGTAGTTGGTGTTCGCGAGCACTCTTTGGATATCGAGAAAGCTGGCGATCTCGCTGTCGGACCGTCCCACCAGTCTCGACAGGTACGGTCCGACGACCCGGTGGATGCCCTCCGACCACGGCGGAATCGAGATTGCGGAGCGTACGACCGCATACCATGCGGCGGAGGAGCCTCGCTGCAACGTCCGCAACTGTTCGGTGCATTCCACGGAGTCCCGCTGACCCAGCCAGGGTCTGTCTCCATAGCACCTGATCTTCAAGGAGGAGAGCGCGTTTCGGCGAAAGGACCCTTCCATGGAGACTGTCTTGCCGCACTCACAGGAGATCAGCACCGACCGCAGAGAGGCGGTCGTGCCCGCGGTCCTGATGCTCAACGCGCCCTGGCAGCTGTTGGTGTGACCATCCGGTACGCGATGCACCCAGGCACGATAGGGGAATTCGGTCACGTGCCCGTTGGCGCAGGCCGCGATGAAGCGAGACGGGGTCAGTTCCTCGTCGCATTCGGCGCAGACATTCTTGCCCTTGGGTGAGTTGAATTCTCGGAAGGGCGCCAGCCTGCCGCATCCGGGGCACGAGTACCACACCGGGAATCGATGGACCTTGATCCCGTCGCTGCCGGACTCGGGCGGTGCGGGCGGCAGGCGGAAGTCGTCTACACCCAGCATTGTGGCCAGACGAGGTTCCTGAATGGAGAGGTCGTCGGTGACCTTCCAATCGTCGAGGCCGCCGACGATATACGAGCCGTTGTCGATAGCGATTAACGATCCGACACCGTAGGTCGTGATGATCTGTGCGCGCCGAACCGCGCCGATCCTGCGGTATCCCCGAGCCTCCGGAAGCAGGCCGCCTCGGCTTCGACCAGGGGAAGAAGGTAGTGGGCTCAAGTCATTTCCTCATGAACAGGGCGGATTCCGCGTCGACATCGCGGAGGCTCCACAGGGTCGGGATGCGTTGAAAGTCCTCGGGATCGTCATGGGTTCCCAACAGCGCATCCGGGTGCCGCTTATCGGCCTCGTAAACCAATCCCGGTTTGTTCTCGGCAAGTTCGCACCACCAGTCGATGATGTCGTCCAAGGCCTGCTCGGTGTGCTCCCTCTCGCCCGGTTCGATCTGGTCGACGCGCTCGAGCAACGTCTTCTTGACGCCTTCTACCTCGTCCCGAAATTCCGCGATGTTCGCGGCTGCCCCGTTCGGCCGGGCGGTAGGTATCATCAGCCGTGTCAAGGCGACCAGCACCGCGTGTAGTCCGCGGTCTCGGGATCGGGCCGAAAACGGTGTCACGCTGGATGATTCGACCTCCCGGTAGAGCGCGGAGTGGAACCCCAGGAAGTTCTCGTAGTGGGATCTGTCACGCGATCGGGTCGAATTGAGAAGCACCACAACGAGTCCTGGATGCCTACGGCCGACACGGCTGGTCGCCTGAATGTATTCCGCGGTCGTCTGCGGTTGTCCCATCACCGCCATCAGCCCGAGTCGATCGACGTCGACGCCCACGGAGATCATGTTGGTAGCCAACATGACATCCAGAGCATGTGGGTAGCGCCGTTCGAGGGCTTTAAGACGTTCCGGGACCTGCGTCGCATCCGCTCGACTGGTCAGCTCGGTGTGTTCGAGATCGCCGCGAAGCGCCGAACCGTCCCGCCGCGCGAGGCCTTCGAGCCGGCCGACGACGTCATCATGGACCTGGACGTCGGCACCGGCCAGAATGCGCAGACTGTTGAAGTATCCGACGAGCGTCCAGTACGCGTCCCGGACCTCGTCGTCCGCTTCGACGGTGTTCGCCGCATGCAGCAGTGCCGCGTACGCGCGAATCAGCAGAGTGGTCTGGCTGGTTCCCGGCGCGAGCAGTCCGACATAGCGACGGGCAGCTTTGGACTCGGCAGGACTCTCCACGGCGAACCAGGAATCACGAGCATCGAGCCCCGCCGGCGGAAACTGCCGAGTCACCCGGTTGAACAGCTGCTTGCCCTGATCACTGGCACGTCGGATCGTCGCGGTGGAGGCGATCACCTTGGGTCTCCCGGCCGCCACGTCCACGGCTGTCTCGTAGAGACCTGTCAGTGTGCCAAGCGGACCTGAGATCAGGTGCAGTTCGTCCTGGACGATCAGTTCGGGTAGCGCCGTCTCCGGTCCGCGGTCCCGGTTGAACAACGCCGCGGTCTTCTCCCGCCAAGCCATCGAGGCGAACTTGTCCACCGTCGCGATGACAAGTGTCGGATGCGCGTCGTACACGCATTGGTCGACTACATGCACGGGCAATCCGCTGTGAAAGGCGCAGTCGACACTCGGGCAACGGATGTACATCCGGAGATTCGCCTCGTCGACCGTGTAGTCGAAAGCACTCAGCGGGGTTCCACACCAAGGGCACGAGTGCAGCTGGACTGGGTTCTTCTCCTGGACCTTAAGGTTCTGCCGAAGTCGATCGAGGCTGGTGACAGCGTCGGCGAGACGATTGGGCGTGGCCGAGGCGCCCACCCACATTCCGATGGAGATCTCCTCCTCCCCCAGCCGGTCCGGCTCGGCCCGCCGCAATTCCTCCATCGCACAGATCAAGGTCGCCGCCCGTTCGAACTGCTGCAGCGTCAGCAGGCGCAGCGTGTACCGCATCAGCACCGTGACACCGCCGCCCTCCTTGGGGTCGCGTAGTCGACGTAGGAATGTCGTGAAGGCGATCAGGCCCAAATAGGCTTCGGTCTTACCGCCGCCGGTGGGGAACCACAGCAGATCCGCCACTCCTCGGTCGGGGTGATCCGGCTCGGCGATCCCCTCCAAGCACAGCAGGACGAAGGAGATCTGGAACGGTCGCCAGCGCCCGTCCTCGACGGGTCTTCCGACCCGGCCGCCGCGCGCCCACTGCGCCTGCGCCCGCTGCGACACCATGGCGCGGTTGGCCAGTTGGAAGGCTTGGAAGACATGCGGATCCTGCTCGATTCGCCGCAGACCCGATCGCATGCGATCGAGCGCCTCCGTGCACTGCCGGATCTGTTCTTCGGCCGTATCGAAGTACTCGGTGCCGACCAAGCGGCCGAGCTCCACATCGCGGTCCTGGATCCACGCGCTGTACCCGTCCAACAAGGCATCCAACGCCTGTACGACCGCTGGAAGAGGTTTCGTGCCCAGATCAGCCATGGCGAGAGCACTGTCGTTGATATCGGGATTCGAGTCGGTCAGCAGAACATCGACAGAAGGAACGAACGTAGTCCATACGGCGGCCACCCGCGCAGCCGACGAGTCCGGCCACTCTCCTGGTCTCGGGGGCGTCCACTGCCACTCAACCGTACAACCATGGCCTCTCGCGAAGATCGGAGCGTAACGGTACAGCAGGCGACTCAGACTCAGCTCGCTGTCGAAAGTCCCTTCGTTCGTATGCCGTTCGACGATCGGCGCGGTGCCTGTGGGCCCGGAAACGCGGATGGATGGTTGAAAGACACAGAACTCATCCTGCAGCGCGAAGCGGTCCACATGACGGGCGTTGATCAGCGAAATGGTCACCGTGACATGGCCGCTGACCGGATCGGCGCGGCGCACGAAAGCCCGCAACTCCAGGTCGTGCCCCAGTTCGAAGGAAGTGGTCTTGCCCTGCTGCCGCAGATCCACCGCGACGGTCGGGAGTGAGAGTGCTTCACGCCGCCAGTGTTCGAGCTGTTCGCCGGTGGAGCGTGACTCCGCCCGCTGCACCTGGATCGGATTGCCGGCATGGTCCCGCGGTCGATACCGCGACGCGGCGACCTCGACGGTCACTGCGTCGGCGGCCCCGAGATCGACAGCGAACGTCAATCCCATCGAGGAGGGCCGCCGACGTCCTGCGAGTGCTACACCGACGTCACCGGCTTCGTCAGGATCGCGGTACACGCCCGCTGCAGCGTCAGGTCCATCCTCCTCCGCCGCGATCTCGCTGTCCGCGGCCGAGTCCGCTTGCTGCGGATACAGCACACCTGTCGGATACGCCGTGACCGGCTGATCGTCGGTCAATACTTCCTCCGGACCGCCAGCCGGACCGAACAGATCCGCAACCACACGCTCGCAGATGGCGTCGCGAACTCGGTAGTGGGCCTCATGCGCCATCGCCGTCTCCGATCTGTTCGAACTCTGTCCAGTCGTGGAAGCGCCCCAGGCCACACAGACGGGGAACACGCCAAATTCCCTTGTCGCCCAAGCCCGCTCGCTCGGTCAGCGCCTGACTACCGGCGACCGCTTCGATGGTGTCGACCGTTATCCCGACGATTCGCTGCGGCCACCGTCGGACAACGAAATCCCGCCCCAGTTTGAGGAGCCGGTGAAGATCGATCCGAAACTGCTCCGAGGCTTCGCCGATCGGTCGATCAGCGTGATAGACGACGTATTCCGGACCCGCGCCGTCGTCCGGCGCCGAACCTTCCAGCAGGCGCAACTCGACCCGATCGCCGGGATGCACTACCCGTCGCAGATAGTGCTGCAGCTCGACCGGATCTGCTGGAAAGACACCAGTGCCCGGCGGAAGGCAGGCGTCCACGTCACTGCCGAGTGCCTCCATTCCTCCACGCCACCACTGTTTGCTCTTGGCCATGCTGGCGGGGTACCAGCGATCGATACGTTTGTGCTTGCGCATCAACGCGGGAGGCCTGGTCAGCTCATCGATCCGGAACAAGTCGTCACGCGGCCGAGTCATCGCGACATAGAGGAGCCGTGCGTCCTCGGCTGGATCGGCATCCGTGCCCGAGTATCTGTCTGACGGTACTGCGATGATCACGCGGTCGAACTCGAGGCCCTTCGCCCGATGGATGGTGGAAATGGTCAGCGGCTCGGCGGGCTGCGGCACAAGTTCGTCGGGGATTCGACGCTCGGCGATCGCCTGCCGGATCGCATCCAGAGTGACCGTTCCGCCGCCGCGGCGTCGCTCGCGGGCCAGATTTCGTAGAACTCGCCAGATCTCGTCGGGGGTGGTGTCCGGTGAGCCGATCAGGAGTTCGGCCGCAAGCTCTTTCAGCTCGGCTTCGTTGACCGTCAGGCCCGCACGATCGAAGAGGTCCGCGAGCCAGCCGGGGGCCGGACGGCTGGTCGCGGCCCGTTTCAGATTGTGTCGAATTCCATTGTCCCGCAGCGCCTCCGAGATGAGCAATGCCTGTCCGTTGTTTCGGGTCAGAATCGCGCAGCTGCCCGGAAAGTCGGCCAACGCGCCAAGGGTCATCTCATCGTCGAGTGCACCGAAGGACTCTACGGCCGATAGTCGATCGCGGAGCAGTCGATGGATGCTCTCGGCGTCCTTTCTGGCTGCCACGTCGTCGCCGGACAGCCGACCGACATCCGCTCCCAGAGACAACGCCGTGCGCGCCTCCGGCGTGCGGGCCCTGAAGTTGCGGGACAACTGCAATTCGACCAGATCGGAGCCACTGTGGGCACGTAGCCATTCGACGAAGCGGTTGGACTCGAAGGCACGCTCGCCGCGATCCTCCACTTGGAATCCGTAGATCGCCTGCGCGGAATCACCGACGACGGTCAGACCCGCGCGCCGGAACCGAGTGATCAGCGCCTCGACCATGCGCCGGCGAGATCCCAGCAGATCCTGCACCTCGTCTATGACGATATGCGCGAGATCATCGCCATACCAATCATCGGCGAACCCGCGCTCGATCGCTTCGACCGCGGCCTCGATGCGCTCGTCGAACGGCCGGTTCCGCCAGTCACCGTCCTCGTCGACATCGACCAGCAGCGAGATCGCCCAGGCGTCGAATGTCTGGACGCGAACACGCTTGGCAGATACCGCATGTCGTGCGATGCGGCGCGAAAGCTCCTTGACCGCAGCACGAGAGAAGCTGAGCACCAGAATCTCCGCGGCGGCCAGTTCCTCACGCGCGATCAGTGCGTCGAGGCGACGCACCAGTGTATGCGTCTTGCCTGCACCAGCTCCGGCCGTAACGAGAACCCGCGCATCCCAGGGCTGGTCGACAACCACCTGCTGCTCGGCCGTGAGCGGGTGACTATGTCGATAGACGTCCTCGGTCACGGCGCCCCCTTCCAGAGATATTCGAACTCGGTGAACACCAGGTCCTCGCCGAAGTTCGCAACGTTGTCCCGGACGTTGAGGATCAGGCAGGTGCGGTCACCGCCGTTGCGCGGTCCACGAAGTCCGCGACCGATCATCTGCTGATACATGTTCGGGCTGTATACCGGACGTGCGACCACGACTGCCCTGGTAGCCGGTGCGTCGAACCCCTGGGTCAGCACGCCGTAGTTGGTGAGCACCCGAACCCGCTTCTTGCGAAAATCCTCGATTCGCTCACGCCTAGCAGCAGGCGCCGTAGCCGAATCGATTGCGGCAGCAGATATTCCGCGACCGTTCAACTTGGCCGCCATCAGCTTCGCGTGCGCTACCGAAGTGGCGAAGAGCAGAATCGGCCAGTCGTCGGGCATCGCCTCGATTTCGTTGAGCAGCCGGTTGTTTCGGCCGTGGTCGTCGGCCAGTCGCTGCTCGGCGGCCTTCGGCAGGACGCTGAATCTGGCAGCATCCACACGCTCCTTATCGGACAACTTCAGTTCACCACCGTCGATCTCGCGATGCTCGACCCGGGAGAGAACGCCGAGTTCCTGAAGGTCCCGGTAGGCCGATTGCGGATCGTCGGAGGAGAATACGCCGCGATCCAGTCGTCGATCACCGAAACGCTGCACTAGTCTTCGAGTTTCTTCCTCGTTCCGGCCACGGAACGCGGTCGCCGTCAATCCGATCAGGTGTCGGCTGGTTTCCCGCTGGGAGATTCCGACCTGAGCCAGCAGCTTGGTGTACGAAGGCGCCAGCGCCACATGCGCCTCGTCGATGATGACCAGCGCCGGCCGTCGGAGCCAGCTGTAGGCGTCCTCTTCGAGACAGATCGCAAGTTTCGCGTCGGTCGCCACCACCAGATGCGGCCCGCTGGAGGTAGGCGTCGCGCCATTGGACGACCACAGTCGACTGATGACTAGCTTGGTCTCGGCGCCCGCCTTCTCCCACACGAATTTCCAGCTTTGAACCGCCTGCTCGCACAGCTCCTCACTCTGCGCGATCCACAGGATCGGCCCGGTCAGATCGCCCACCTCTTTGACCCAGCGGATGACGCTCTCGGCCGTAACCCGTGTTTTACCGGCGCCGGTGGGTAGGCAGAGCATGGCACGCGCCGGCCTCGGTTCCAGCAACAACGACACCAGGTTCGATGCCATTCGCTCCTGGTATTCGTGCAAGCGCGGGAACTCCATCGGTCCGTCGACAACAACACGCGGGCTCAGCGAGACACCCTTCGCTCCGGCGAAAGAGTCCGGAAACCCGAAGTCCGATACGAACCTCAGCGCGGACTGCGAGCCGTCGTACTTCACCGGTGCGTTCGGCAGGTCGATCGCGGTTCTGTGCTGCTTGAGAATCTCGTCGCCGTGCGCGTTGTACGCCAATTCGGCGATCCAGCGCGGATGCTGTTGCAGACCGGGGTTCTCGGCCAACTCGCTTTCGATCAGTCCCTCGGGGAGACCAGCGCGCAGTGCGTCCTCACCGATCAGCAGTAGCACCTTGTCGATGACGCTGTCCGCGTCCTTGACCTGTTGAATCGCCTTGTTGCGCTCCAACTCCGCCATCCGGACCTGATGGCGCTCCAACAGCCGCCGGCAGCCGGCCGCACCCAGACCCCAGCCGAGGACCCCATCGATCTTGGTCAGGGCATCGACGTCATCAGCGGGGCGCAGCAGCAGTACGGTCGTACCCTGCTTCGCGACCGACAGGGGCTCGGCGTGTGCACCATTGGGGGTCCGGGTGATCTGCTCCAGTTCGGAGCAATACTGGACGGATCCGATATTGCTGCCGAACCTCTGCCGCAGGGCCGGGAACGCCTCCACCAACGGAATCGGGTCACCGTCGAGTACGTGGCGGGTCTCCTTCGAGATCACGTCGGCGGGGCGCAGCATCCCCCACGTGTTGACCATCGTCTCCGCTGTCGCCGGATCGGGTGCCAGTATCGCTGGGCACCCTTCGGTGACGAGCAGGTCGAAGTCACTGCGGTTCGCCGCAATCGCGATCTCGTTATCGGGCCGGTTATCCCAGCCGAGGCCAACCCGGCAGCGGGTGGCGACGTCCACCAGGGTGAAAACCTTTTCCGGGGCATGCATCAGCAGGGCGTAGGCAGCACCGATGTATTCGTCGTCCTCGCTCTCAGCCGCCTGCTCGAGGATCCACTTCCAGACCGGGAGCGGCAGCTTCTCCAGCGTGTCGGGAAGCTCGAGCTTGGCGGCCTTGTCCAGGCTGATGGTCGCGACAGGAAGGACTTTCGAATGCTTCGCCAAACTCGGCGAAACACAGGCGTTCCGCCGTGCCAGTCCTTTGGATGTATTGAAGTGCCCCTCTGCCGTGATCAGCCAGTTCAGAGGCGACGGAACGGCGAGACGGGTGGACGGGTCCTTACCCAACTGAAGCGTCCAGTTGCGCACCACGCCGTCATCGGGAAGTTGCTCGATGAAAGCTGCCCGACCCATCGGTGAGAGCTTCGTCAACAGGCGCAGTGGACCCGCGGTTGGCGCACCTTCGAAACGGAAACGGGAGAGCGCCGGCCGGGAGGCCGTACTGCTCAGATGGTTTTCGCAATAGTCCTTGTACAGCGCCTCCTGGTAGGCACCGAACCACTCTTCGCCTTCGGGTCGATGATCGCCGGTGGGCACGTCGGTCATCCCGAGCGCGAGGAAGCTCGTCCGGTCATCCCCGTGTACTCGCATGTCGATCGCGACGTTCACGTCACGCGAGCCGTCGGCGGGGACGACTTTTCCGGGCACCAGGCAATCACGCATGGGCCGCAATTCGCCGTCGATGGTCCGGACGTGCAACACCGAGAGCGGGTCGGCGACCTTCGACTTCACCAATGAGACCGATCGGCCCGATCCAGCGGCTCGCAACAGTTCCCAGAACCGAAGCCAGGAGTCCGGGCCGTAATCGGCGAAGCCTTGGTCGAGGACGGCCGCGAAACGACCCGAATGATCAGCTTCGTGAACACCGAGCCGAGAGAGCTTTCCAGCCATCAGCGGTTCATCCGCCACCGCCGGATGGACGTACACCAGATCATCTCGGAGACCGTCGTTTCCGGCCCTACGGAAGACCTGCCCGGCTACCGGGGCCACCAGGCCATTGCGCTCGGTGAGTATGATCCGTGCCCCACGAGCCTCGTCCATACCGTCGTATCCCCGCGCGATCATATCGTCGAGGATCGTGACAGCGATCTGCGATGCCGCCGCAGTCCCATCACTCACCAACGCCTCGAGCCATTCCCTGACACCCCGCAGGCTCTTCTTCCCGGCGGCCTCGAAAATGTGATTGACCTTGCCTCGCCGATCGCGGTGCGCGTCGATGGAGTGGTGAACCCAGTCCGCCGGGCGGCCGGAATACTGTGCCCACAGTTCCAACCACGATCGGTGCAGACCGTCCGGATGGACGTTCAACCTCTCCAGCTTCCGCAAGACCCCTTCCTGGTCCGGCAGCGAGGGCATGGCGGCAGCATGCTTCCATACCCGCTCGGTGAGCTGCTCACATGCCCAGTTCGGTGATTCCTTCGACCGGCCGGGCAGCAGGTGCAGGTATGCGGCGGCATCGACCGGATCCACCAACTGGGGCAGGGAAGCAATCACGAGACGCGCTGCGGCGTCGATCAATTCGACGTTGAGGCGACTCCCCTTCAGGATGGCCTGCCGGTCCTCGTTCGTCTTCCAGGCCGCATTGATGTTTCCGCTCAGCGTCGTATCGAATTCCGTTGGGAAGAACGACCAGAACGTGCCACGCCCGGCCGGAACCGAGAGGGTGCCTGCCCCGGAATCACGGTAGTCCGGCACCGCCCAGGCGAGGTCGATCTCAGGGCGATCGTGCAGTTCACCCGCTGTGGTTCGAACCTCGTCCGAAGGGACGTAGACGGCGGTGAACACCTTCCAGTCAGTGTTCACAGTCTTCGCGCCGGTCTGTCCCTCCGTAAGTTCCCGGCGCAGCCCCTCAGCCGTCGTGCCGATCCTTCTCCGCAGGATGGGCATGGACCGCAGGTCCTCCAGCACCAACTGACCGACATGTGGGGAGAAGAGTTGAAAGGCCGCCGGAAAATTCTTGATATCGCTTCCGAGCCGCGCCGCCGCGCCGGGATGCAACGGCAGCCGAACCACAGTCGTCGCCCAGGCCATCAGTTCGTCGAGGATGGCGTCCTCGGCCCTCTCTCGGTCGGCGTCGATCGCACGCGCCATACGCAAGACGGGTGTTTCGTCGGCATCAGGATGAATCGCCCGGATCAGGTCCGCCGACCAGTCCCGATCGAACCCGAAAGAACCCGTCACACTGAAGAATTGGGGAGCGTCGCTCACTGAGAGCACCGACTTCACGCCGACTCCGAAACGGCCGATCTGCCCGCCGCGCTTACGCGACACCGACATCCGAAGAATCGTCTCGGCCCCGTCCGGGGTCACCGGCGTACCCTGGTTCGCACAGTACAGATACTTCTTGTTCAGCACGACATGGATTCGGCCACCGACGTCCTTTGCGCGCATTTCATCCGCGCCGTTCTGAACCAACTCGTACAACTGACGAGCACCATATCCGCCTTGGCTGATTCGCCGTTCCCCGTTGGCGTGTTCCTGAATTAACCCCGGATCAGCTCGATATGAATCGAGAACGCGTTGCGACTGAGCCAGAATCATCTCGATGACATCGGAAATATCGATGCAACGATCCGTCACTTACCCTAACCCCTCGACCGAGAACTTACACGATAACTGTCCGAACGTATTGCGGAACCAGCCCCGACAATGCCGGTCACTCGGGCCACCAACCCTGCTTCGAATGCAGAGTCACCCGATCACTCATCCATCCCAGCGGGCCGCCTCCCACTCCAGAAAATGTTTCGCAGGGCACAGTCCGGTACCCTTCGGACATCAGCCCCAAGGGTTGTTCGATACATCCGATAGACATTCTAAGGCCGATTCGCCAGATTCATCCCATTCGCCACAATTTGGCACATTTCGTCATAATGTTCAGCTCTAACTCCATCTCGTCAGACCTCACATGACACGAAATGTCGGTCGAATAATCCCTCGGCCTCGCTGTCTTGCCGCAGTGATTCGCGTTTCAACTCGTGCTCACCGGAAAGGGTAGCCGCCCAGGATCCCCAGACAGCGTCATCGAGTGATGCCTCCTCGGGCCGCTCCCCGTACAGTGCGGCAGCGAGGATGTGTGCTCCTACTCGCGGCGGCACCGCGTTGCCGACTTGCTGATACCGGCCCCTACCCGACCATGGGTAATCGATCGGAAAGGTCTGCAGACGACCAGCTTCCGCGGGATCGAGCCGTGCCTTCTCCGTACCCTCCGACATGATTCTATTACGTCGAACCTTCCCGGTAACGGTAGCCGCAGGCTCATTCGATTCCCGCTCACCACGGGCCGTGGCGTCGCCCCCGGTCCCATAATTGGAAACAACGTGGAATTCGTACGGACGATTCGGCAGCGCCTCACTCATCGCCACCCAAGGCAGTAAACCGGATTCACCCTGTTCACGGCTAATTCCTTTTCTGTACCGACGATGCGTTGGCTGCGGAAAATATGCGGGCCGATCTCGACACGCGATCAAGATCGCGCGGCGGCGAGTCTGCGGAACGCCGAATTCCTCCGTACGCACGATCCCCACCCGAACGTCATAACGACGCTTCCGTAATACGGCAGCGAGAGCTGCCCACACTGGAAGAACCGTCGGAACTTGCTCCAATACAATCGTCTCGAATGGTCGCCCTTTTTTGATCGCGGCCAGCGTCCAACGCAGCGGTTGCAATACGAGACCGGTTCGGATATCGGCCAGCGACTCGAGCTCCGCCTCGACGTCCTCGCCATTGGCCATCCTCAACATGAAATGAACAACTTGATCCAGCGCCTTGCGACCGGCGCCCGAACCGGCGACCGAATAGGTCTGACACGGTGGCCCACCGGCAAGGATCCTCGCGTTAGGGAAAGCGTCCAGAAGCTCCAGTGCGCAGACATCAGCCTGCCTGGTACCGAGCTTCGCTCCGAGCCGTGTCAGGCATGCGTCCCTGTCGTGCTCGATGCCGACAGCCTGGATCCCCAACCACGTCGCCGCCACATCCAGACCGCCCGGGCCGGCGAACAAGTCGATCATCTCGACCTTCGATGGCGATTCAGCGTTGTAGAACAAGCACTCACCCATCGCGTCGGCCATGCGATCCGATCTTAATCACACCGGTCGGGTGCCGAGCTTGTTCACGGAACCCGTTGCAACGTTTCGATGATCCACCACGATTGTCGGTGGTCACGCTTACCGTGGTCGAGGAGCCAGGGGGGGGTGTGCGCACCGCCAGCTGCGAGACGTTGAGTTCGGGCCATAGGAGGGGAAGATGGACGACGTTGTAGACGACGCGTACGAAACATTCGAGATGCTTCTGAACCACAACATTCCGGAGGACGCGATCAAGCGGCTGGTCCGTCTCGGCACCGCACCGGAGATCGTTCAGCAGGTTCGTGAGCGTCACGAGCGCCGCCTCCTCGAGATCAAGGCGATGGACGAGCCGCACTCCGTCGTGCGAGGGAATCGTTACACCTGGTACACAGGCCCCCAGCCGAGCGACAAGTTCTGGCCCGCGCTGGAACGAATCCTGGAACGGCAGGGCTGGTCCAAGGATCCGGCGATCGATCGTCTGGACAAGTCGTCCACCCGCATCGTTTCGCTGCTGAATCATCCACTGGAGGCCCGGTTTTCAACTCGCGGGCTGGTAGTCGGATACGTGCAGTCCGGCAAGACAACCAATTTCACTGCGGTGATAGCGAAAGCGGCCGACCGGGGATACAAGCTGTTCATCGTGCTCGCTGGGATCCACAACGGACTTCGACGACAGACGCAGGCCCGCCTGAATCAACAGCTCGTACAGCCCAACCTGACATCCTGGTCCCAGATCACCGACCTCGAAAGCGATTTCACGCCGCTGGCGAACCCGGCGGCTTACTTCGGGTCGGCCAACAAAACACATGTGCTGTGCGTCGTCAAGAAGAACGCCATCGTGCTGGAAAAGCTGGCACGCTGGCTGGAGGACGCCTCGGACTTCCTGGCGGATACACCCGCGTTGATCATCGATGACGAAGCGGACCAGGCGACAGTCGCCACGAAGAAGATCAATCCGCTCATCCGCAGAGTGTTGGATACGCTGACGAAGGCAGCTTATGTGGGCTATACGGCATCACCGTTCGCGAACTTGCTCATCGATCCGTCGGACGAGAACGACCTCTACCCGAAGGACTTCATCGTCAACCTGCCGAAACCGCACGACCACTTCGGTACCGAAGTCTTGTTCGGTCGGTACGCGCTGGACGGCGAGGATCCGAACGAGGTGTTCGACGGCCATGACATGACCCGAACGGTCCCGGACGAGGACATCCCGTTGGTGCGACCACGTACCAAGCTCGCCGCCGATGGCTTCATGCCCTCGATCACCGACTCGCTACGCCGCGCGGTCAACTACTTCTGGTTGGCGACCGCCGCACGGCGGGTCCGAGGAACCGGAAATCAGCACTCCACCATGCTGATCCACACGAGCGTGCGGACGGCCGTCCACAACAGCTTCCGAGCGCCGCTGGAAGCGCTCCGGGCGGGGACGGCCCGCAGCCTGTCCACCCCGACGGCACTCGCCGACCTACGAGCGCTCTGGGAATCCGAAACCACGCGGGTCCCCGCATCGGACTTCGGCGAGGTGGCGGTGACATTCGATCAGCTGATCGAGAGGTTGCCGGGTGTTCTCGAAGACTGTCGAGTTATCATGGACAATTCCGGCAGCACGGACCGTCTGGACTACGAAAACGGTCCGGTGGTAGCGATCGCGGTCGGCGGGAACACCCTGTCGCGTGGACTCACACTCGAAGGCTTGCTCGTGAGCTACTTCGTGCGCGCAGTCACCGTCTACGATACGTTGCTGCAGATGGGCCGATGGTTCGGCTATCGGAGCGGCTACGAGGACCTACCACGCATATGGATGACGGAGGAACTCGAAGAATGGTTCCGCCACCTCGCAACCGTAGAGACCGAAATGCGGCGCGACATAGACGTTTACATGACCGAGGACAAGACACCGCTCACGTTCGCGGTTAGGCTCCGAACACATCCGGCGCTCCGCGTGACGGCGGCGGCGAAGATGCAGGATGCCATTACCGCCCGCGCCGGGTACGGTGGCCAGCGCGTTCAAACACGATACTTCCACAAGGATCCCGACTGGCTGCTGGGAAATCAGCAGGCCGCCCGCAAGCTGGTGACGGCGGCCATCGGGGACCGGCACTCGATGGAGGGCTCATCTGCGGAGGGGCGCTTCATCTTTCGCGGCGTCTCCAGTGATTACGTGCTGGAGTTTCTGCGAAACTATCAATTCCATCAGCGTTCGCAGGAGTGCAACGCAACGATGATGTCGCACTATATCGAGGCAAGAATCCGCAATAGCCGCGCCTTGGGGCGCTGGAACATTGCGATTCTGGGCAATCCGAAATCGGAGGTCGACAGCTTCGAGTTCACGGATGGGATTTCGGTCGGTAGGATCACCCGCTCGGCGATCACGAGCGAAGCAGACTTTGCCGACATCAAGACTTTGATGAGCCGCAAGGACGCCGCTATCGATTTGGCCGGCGACGTCTCGTCCTGGTCGGAACAGGAGATCCGGATTGCTCGTACCCAGCAACTACCCAATGTGGGCTTGCTCGTGTTGTATCCGATCGACAAAGTGTCCACCCCCGCGCCCTCCCGAAAGATGCGTCGGTCCCTCGACGCACCCGAACACGTCATCGGGGTCGGATTCATGTTCCCCGATCCTCGGGACACGGACTCAACAGTGCCGTGGGAAGCCAACTACATCTCCGCGGACCTGTCGGGCGTTCCCGGCGGCGGCGACCTCGAGGACGAGGACTACAGCCCCTTGGATACCGAGGATCAATCGTGACAAGCCCCATGTGGTTCTCCCAGCCCTATCCGGCCGAAGGCGCCAGTGCCGCCGAGGGAATCAGGAATCAGCTCGGCAAGCCCGAACTGGACTATCTGACGATTCTCGTGCGCGAATCGGCCCAGAACAGTTGGGACGCTCGAACAGGCGACACAACGGTCGACTTCCGGATGGATCTGCGGACCATCAGCGCCGCGGATACGGCGGCCTGGCGACAGCATTTCCTAAACTCCGCCCCACCGGATTCCCAACTGCCGCTTCGAAAGTCGCTGAACAAACCCATTGTTCGGGTTCTGTCGATCTCGGACCGCGGCACACGAGGTCTGGGCGGCCCGACCAGAGCCGACAAAATTATCAATATCGCGGACCAAGATTTCGCTTCGTTCCTACGCAATATTGGGGAGCCGCGGCATAAGGAGCTCGGCGGTGGCACATACGGATTCGGCAAGGGAATTCTCTACCTGGTATCGAAGCCCGGAGTAATCCTCGTTCATACTCGCTGTAAGTTCAACGGCAGCTATGAGACTCGTCTGATGGGCGCGGCTCTGTGGCGTAGCTACCAGGGTGCGACGGCGGACGGCATCGGACGCTATACCGGAAGACACTGGTGGGGTGACGGTTCGGGCGCCGTCATAGAGCCGCTGACGGGCGAGGCCGCCGATACCATGGCCCGGCGCTTGGGATTACAGCCGTTCGGTCCGTCCGAAACCGGAACCACGATCACCGTCGTCGATCCGGATCTGGGTGATCGGGAGCCGCCCGAAGCGGCCGGGTATCTTGCCGAAACCATCGCGTGGCAGTTGTGGCCCAAGATGCTGGCGACCAATTCCGGCCGGCCGGGGCCCGCCATGAAGTTCACCGTCACCTGCGACGGCATCGAGTACCCAGTGCCCGATCCGTCCGGTCGACATCCGCTGCGCTTGTTCGTGGCCGCGTACCAACAGATGATCGGAACGTCCACTCGTCCGATACAGGCCTTTCGCCCAAAGCGCCTGCTCGGCCGACTCGGCCTGGTAAGACGCACGATCCCGCCCTTTTACCCCTCGGAGGCCGCCGCGGCGGCCGGCATCAACGGCCAGTTCCATCACGTGTGTCTGATGAGACCTGCCGAATTAGTGGTGACGTACTGGCCGGGCCCGAAGCCACCCAGCGAGTTGATTTCCTATGCGGGGGTATTCCGAGCGGACACGTCCATGGACAAGATCTATGCCGCCGCCGAGCCGCCCACACATGACGCCTGGAATTACCAGTCGCTGGAGGACCGCGACAACCGAACCTTCGTGAAGACCACCTTCACCCGGCTCAAGGAAGCAGCCGAATCGGTCCTCGCCATCAACCGCGGCGACGTCTCCGCTGTCGCCGGAGTCTCGCTGGGTGCGGCGAGCGACAGGTTCTCACCACTGATCGGTGGTGTGTGGGGCACCGGCAGCGCGACGGACTACGGCAAGCCGGGCGAAACCCGTCTTCCCGGAACACCCGGCGACGGGAACCATGGCCCCGACGAGGAGGCGGCATCGACCGATGCGAGTGCCGGAAACGGCCCTCGGCTCGGCCCCGGCTCGAAGGGCGCCAACCGCCCCTCGGAGGGGGGTTCCGGCGACAGTTCATCAGGCCCGAAGGCTCCACGTCGACCACGGATCGACTACATCGGCACTCCATATCTCGACGAATACGATGGCATGGCTGTGGTCGTGCAGGAGTTTCGACTGCCCTCGCCACTGCCCCAACACATCTCAGCCGAGCTCGCCGTGGCGTTGACCGCCGACGGTGGGCGGGAAACCGAGCCGCCCGCTGGCGCCGCACAACCGGATCTGATCGGTTGGCAGGATCAGGATGGGCTGCTGAGGCGTGCACAAACCTTCACTGTCACCGGCGGAGACGGCCGCGTATGGAAAGCCATCGTCAAACCCGCACCGGACACCATGACAGACATCAAGATCCGGGTCTCGGCGGGTGATGCGTGATGCGTGTTCTGCCATATCGCATTCCGAACCCGAATGCCGTCCGAGCCGAGGGCTGGCGTCTGGTCCTGGATGGAGAAGAACTACCGATGCCGGAGTCGTACCCGCACTGGGACTACCAGACGGCTGTGACGCTGCGTCGGACGATCTCGCTCGACCTCGAGCGGGCGCGCAGTGAATCCGGTCTGGCGCCGAATTCCGCACTGGCAGTCGCTGCCGTATGGACGTCCACCGGTTCCAAATTGAAAGGCACGGGGGACCGACTGCCGGCGGTCTCGGGTCCGATACGGCTGGAAGTACGACTACCCGGCGCGGATCTCGGCGGTGTGCTGGTTCTGGACACCGCGCTGGTCCTCACCGAACGCCGTGACGGCACGGACAGACCGACTGCCGCGCGTCGAGCGGGATCGGTGCTCTGGAGCGATCGTCACGAGCTGCGACTGCAGGGCGACGCACCCCAATTCCCCATGGCTGTAATCGATTTCCGGAAGACCGCGTATCCGGTCGAGGCAGCCTGGCACCTGGAGCTCGATTCGCTCGAGGTAGCCTCGATGGGCTCTTTGCTGCTGCTGGTCAACGAGAGCAAGCCGGCGGTGGCCCAAGCACTGACCAACGCCGCGCGGCCACGACCGCAGGACCGCGTCGTGCTCGCGGTGCTGTACGCCGACATCGCCAGAACCATGATCGACCATGCCCTCCGAAATCCCGACTTCGAAGACGGTGCGGTATTTCCCGACGACTCACTGGGCGCAACGATCAAAGCACTGTTTGGGCGGCTCTTTCCGAATCGCTCGATCAAGGACGTGCGCCTGCAGGCCGATCGTTCGCCCAGCTGGTTGTGGACCGAAGTACAGGCCGGCGTCGATCTCTTCGGGGGTATCGAATGAGTCTCTTGTATCCCAGGCTGCTACGGGCGCGCTCGAGGGAACTGGCAGAAGAATATCGCCACCTGAATCTCGAAACCCTCGCCGCCAGGTGGTCCCCCACCGAGGAGTCATCGGTCTACGTCGCGACGGGAGGCGCTCGCGCTCAGCCTGAGACCCTGATCAGCCTTCGCCGGATGGTCGTGGAATTGGCAGAAGGCTCGGGATTCCCAGGCGAACTGTCGACCGGCCAGAAAACCACCTTCGACCTGACGTTGGCAGAATCCCTGCACCGGGAGATGCGGATAGCCCCCGCGGAGGCAGCATCGGGTGACGTCTGGGCGTTCCTGGCGCTGGTCCTGATGCCGGACATAGCCCACTGGCGATTTCCCAACCCGCCCGGCGATCGCGTACGCGGCTCCGACCTGACGCGCCACGTATTCGGCCGTCTCTGGTGGCGTGCGCAGCTGGTCCATGCCCCCGGCGACCCCAATCCCTATGGGGCACTGAAAGTTCTGGGCGAAGCGGCGTTCGATCAGATCTACGCCCGACGGGCTGCGCTGGGCGGCAGCCCCCACCTGATCAAATCGATTCTGCGAGTGTGGAACGACCTGAATCTGCGCGGGCTGATCGAACGGGAAGTCCTTCGAGAATTCCTGAAAAGACTCCTGCGGCTCGCGCCATTCGTGTTGTTCGAGAGTGTGGACGACGAAGCCCTCGACATCGAACTTCGCGCGGTAGCCCACGAAACGGTGTTCGGCATCCAGATAAGAGACGGCCGCTCGGAGGCAGATGCTATGGCATGCGCGGACGCGGTTGTTGCAGTACAAATTCCGTTACCCGAACCGTCATCTCGACCACCGGCCGACGCCGATCGAGACTTCGGATTGTGGCTAACCGGGCAACTGGAACAGCTCAACATGTCCTGTCCCGAGCTAGCCGCGAACCTCGATGTAACCCCGGCAGCGGTGTCCGCTTGGATCAACGGCAGGTCCCAACCGCGTGAGCAGATCAAAACCAAGATCGGACTCGTACTCGGAATCGAGGGGCCATAGGCAGACCGGTCGGGTCACTCGCCGATGGGTGACAGCGAGATCACGCCTCCGCGTGTGTCTTTCCATTTTCCTTCGACCGCTTTGTCGAGGGCGGCCGTATCGAAAGTCATCCCCAGCGCCGCCGCGAGCACATGGGTCGCAAGACGCGGAGGGATAGCATTGCCGATCTGTTGCGCAGTGTTTCGCCCGGACCATGGATAGTCCGGCGGGAACGTCTGCAGTTGACCGGCTTCGCCCGCGGTGAACCGGTCGAGTTCGGCGCCTGTCTTGGTGTCTTTCAGGCGATTTCGGGAGATCTTTCCGGTGACTGTGGCCGACGGTTCCTCCCAGCTGCGCTCGCCACGGGCCTTCGGATCGCCGCCGGTACCATAGTTCGACCTGACCGAGAAGTTCTCGCGTTTGAGCGCAGTTCCCATCGAAACCCAGGGAAGAAGCTCCGCCGAACCTTCATGTTGGCGGGTGCCTTTGCGGTAGCGCCGGTGCGTCGCGGCCGGCATTACCGGACTGCCCAGTCTGCTCGCGATCAGGATGGCGCGACGGCGTGTCTGCGGGACACCGAATTCCTCCGTGTGGAGAATCTCGCAAGCATATTGGTAACCAATCTTCGTTAATGCCTCACCGATTGCTTTCCAGACCGGTAGTACTGCTGGGACCTGCTCCAATACGATTACGTCGTACGGCTTTTCGGCATCGAAGGCTTCGATCGCCCAGCGCAGCGGCTCCAGTACGAGTCCGGTCCGCTCATCTCCGGTCTTCTCGTGCAGCTCCGCGTGGGCCGCCTCCATCGTCTCCCGGTTGATCATGCGATCGACCATGCCTAGAACACGATCCAATTCGCCACGACCGGCCCCGTTCCCCGCCACGGTATACGTCTGGCAGGGAGGACCGCCGGCAAGAATGGTCAGATCGGGCTGTTCGCTTGCGTCATCGTCACGAAAGTCATCCGGACCGTAGTCGTAGACATCACCCTGCTTGGTCTCAAGGTCCGCCAATCCCCGAGTCGCACATGCATCGCTGTCCCACTCGACCCCGTGGACATCGATCCCGAGCCATCGAGCCGCGACATCCAAGCCTCCTGGGCCGGCAAAGAGGTCGACCATACGGATCCGTGCACGCGCGGTCGGTGACTGTTCGGCTGGCATGGTTCCGAATCCTATCGATCGAAGATTCCGGGCAAGAATGCAGTTCACGCACTGGTGAGGGCACTGCGAACCGCGGTACCGACCACACGGGCCACCGGCGGCGGCGTCGCGTGACCGATCTGTCGATACCGCATCGTCTTCTGCCCCGCGAACTTCCAGCCTGACGGAAAACCCTGAAGAATCGCCGTCTGGTCGACCGTCAGACGGAGCAAGCCCTCACGCCCACGATTCGGGTCCCACCGGAAACCAGCGGTCGGCAGTTCATCCGCGAGACTGCCGCCGTACACACCCATACGCTCCCATGCCCGCTTGGTTCCCGAGGGTCCGAGGTCGGCGCCGCCCCGGTCCATGGACCCGCCGACCAGTGTCGGAGCGACACGGTCGGCCTGATGCGCCCACTCGGCCGCTCCGTTCCAGCCCTTGGAAGCCATAGTTTCGAGCAACGCCTCACCAACTGTCACAGGTCGGTCGCCCGTGATCGGTGCCGGTACTTCGAAACTACTGATCCCGTTCCCCTTGAACGCGACCAGGAATCCTTCCTTGCGTTCCTGCGGGACACCGAATTCGGCTGCATCGAGAACGAACCAACACATCCGATAGCCCAAGTGCTCAAGTTCTGCTTCGATGAAATTCCGAATAGACTCATACGAGGGCTTGGTCACGAGATCCGGGACGTTCTCGATGAGGAGTGCTCTGGGCTGAATTCCGTGCGCGAGCATGACCGCGGCCTCGAGTAACTCCAATTCGATCTCGCTGCCGCGAGCTCGATTGACCGCCGCGGTCGCTTTGACCCGAGGCAGGCCCGCCGACACGAGATCCACGTCGTAGGTGAACGGGTACTCGGCGGGGTCGAAATCCAATAGATCCGCCTGCAGCACGCTCCACTCCGGCCGATTGAGCCGCAATGTCTCACAGGCGATTTCGAGCTTGTCCAGCAGCAAGGCCGGCACGAATCCAGCCTGCTCCAGACCATGCGCGAGACCGCCGGCACCGGCGCAGACGTCCACGAACGACAGGGGCTGCACAGATCTCGAGAACCCAGCGACAGCATCGTCCATCATGGCCCCCGATCGAACTGGGACGGTTTGCCCCTATCCGAGCAAACCATACACGCGTCATCGTGCGTCGCTAACCTCCGACGCGAAGTTCCCGCATGCATCGGATAACGAAGTCGGCCGGATCCTCGCCGTCGTCACGACTCGCCCAGAGCTCCAACGCTATCCGGATCGCGCTGGCTGCGGCGGCTGCCCTCAGACGCACCTCGACCGGGTCCGCGTCTGGTTCGACATGTTCGGTGAGGACCGCGAAGAGGTCGCGTTTCGCTTCCATGTTGATGCGGTGCCAGATGGCGCCGAGGGCTGGATCGGAGTCCATGCCTGAAGAATGCCTCGGGTGATTTCGAGGTATTCGGGGCTGTCGCCCTGGGAGAGGGAGCGGATGGCGGCGGCTTCGAATTCAGCGGGATTTGGGAGACGGCGAGGGCCCGCCGCGATCTCGGCCAGCCAGCGTTGGGCGCCTGCGGCGAGCATGGGCTCTGCGGACTCTTCCTTGGTGCGGGTGTAGCGGTAGAAGGCGCGGAGGGCTACGCCGGACTCGGAGGCTATCCGTTCAGCTTTGGTTGTATCGCGCCAAGTTTGGCGCCGCCCGGGCACTACACGCCATCGAATCGTTAGTGACCGATTCCGGTGGCCAGTACATGGAGGGCACGGACGGCGAGGGCGGCGGGGGAACCGTCGCCACTGGTTGGTCCATTATCGGATACCCACTGCTCGATGGCGATTCGGATCGCGCCCGCGGCGGCTGCGGCAAGAAGGCGGAGGTGCAAGGGATCTGCGCTGCCGTCTGCCAGATCGGCCAGCACACGGAGTAATTCGCGTTCGGCTTCGAGGTTGATGCGATGCCAGACGGTGCGGAGGGCTGGGTCGTCGTCCATCGCGTGGATTAGTCCGCGCGTGATTTCGAGGTCTTCGGGAGCGCCTTCGAATGTGAGGGAGGATCGGGCTGCTGCTTCGAGCTCCACCAAGGTGGGTAGTCGCCGCGGGCCGGAGGCGACGATCTCCAACCAGCGTTGGGCTCCCGCTGCGAGCATGGGTTCGACTGCTTCTTCCTTCGTGCGCGAGTAGCGGTAGAAGGTGCGGAGGGCTACGCCGGATTCGGCGGCTATTTGATCTGCCGTGACCTCGGAGGTGCCGTGAGCCGCGAAGAGGCGGGCGGCGGTTCGGGCTATGTCCATGCGGGTTTCTTGTTTGCGGCGTTCGGCGAGGGTGGGGCGCGGTGGGGCGGGTTGGGCGGACATTTTCACCTCCTTTGGGCGGGCTCGTTGGGACAATCCTAGTTGACGGGATGCCATGATGGCATGACGTGCCATGTAGGCGTAGCGTGACAGGAGAGGCTGAGAACCTACGTAAGGAGAACCGCAATGGAGCGTTTTGACGGCCGTCGAGTAGTGATCACCGGGGCGGGGTCGGGGATTGGGCGGGCTACTGTGCATCGGATCCTGGCCGAGGGTGGGCAGGTTGTCGGGGCGGACGTGAATGAAGCCGGGCTGGCGGAGACTGCCAAGCAGGCTGCGGAGAACGGGAATGGGGATCGGCTCACCACGCTGGTGGTGGATATCGCTGATGAGGGGTCGGTGAAGGCCGGTGTTGCTGCTGCGGTCGAGGCGCTCGGTGGGATCGATGCGCTGATCAATGCGGCGGGGATTCTGCGGTCGGCGCATACGCACGAGATGCCGCTGGCTGATTTCAACAAGATCATTGCCATCAACCTGACCGGTACGTTCCTGATGATTCGCGAGGCGCTGCCGCAGCTGCTCGCCTCGGACAAGGGCGTGATCGTCAACTTCACGTCGACGTCCGCGTTCTTCGCGCACCCGTACATGTCCGCGTATGCCGCGTCCAAGGGCGGCATCATGTCCATGACGCACGCGCTCGCCGCGGAGTACTCCAAGCAGGGGCTGCGCGTGGTTGCCGTTGCGCCGGGGTCGATTTCGAGTGATATGACCTCCGGGCGTGGCCCGGGGCTGCCGGCGGATGCCGATCTGAGCCTGTTCATGAAGCTTGCGCCGGGAATCGGGCAGGGCTTCGCGTCGCCGGATACCGTGGCGGGCGTGGTCGCCATGCTGGCGTCGGATGACGGTGCGTTCATCACCGGCACCGAGATTCGGATCGACGGCGGCACGCACTACTGAGTCTGCAGCACTCGGTTCGACACCCACAGAATCGAATCGAGTCGCAGTTGCGAACGGCCTTGCGGGAGAATTCCTGCGGGGCCGTTGCCGTGCACTGGGTTTCGGGGGTCGCTCAGGGTCTCGTGTCATACATGAGGACCATTCGGCCCTGAATTCACAGGGATTCGGATTCACAAACAGGCACGATTCGGGCACAGTTGCTGACCATGAAGTCGACATCTCTACACCGGATCGCAGCCCGCGTGGCTGTCGCCGGTGCGATCGCCTTGGTTCCCCTTGCAGCAGTGACAATTCCGGCCTCGGCGGACGTTCCGCTGGACAACGCGCCCAGCGATGTGGCGTGGCCCCACCACCAGGACGGCTGGTGGGATCGCGACGATTGGCGCCACCGCCACGACCGTGATGACTGGGACCACGACCGCGACGGCTGGAACCGGGACTGGCGTCACGACAACGATGGCTGGTGGTGGCGCAATGCGCTGCCGGACAGCTTCGGCAGCTGGTAAACCCGAGAAACGACCACACCTCACGCGATCCCCCCTCACGCGCGAACAGCGAAGGCCCGCCAGGAGAAATCCTGGCGGGCCTCCGCGGCTGAGATCCCGGAACCTCGGCTGTTACGGCGCTTGCAGGCTCTCGAACGTGACGGCGAGTGTGACCGGGGAGTCGAGAACCAAGCCGGTTCGATGGACGTGATGCGGTTCGTACCTCAGACCGGACCAGTCCAGACGGTATTCCTCGATGCGGTCGATGATCTCCCAGCTCTTGTCGAAATGCACGATGAGGTAGACAGGAATTCTCGCGCGTGCGTAGAGGACCCGTTTGATACCGATATCCGTATCGACGGTTTCCTTCGAGGCCACTTCGATCACGAGCTGAATGTGGTCTCGCACGGTGTTGACGTCGTATGGCTCGCAGTCACGAACCATGATGCCGGGGTATCGGACATTCAGCCGACGGTCGGCACGCTGATCTTCGGAGTCCGGAAGTCGAACCGCGACATCGGAATCCACCACGAGGCACGGTCCTGACGGGTGGCGCGCGGCTTCGATCATCGATGCCAGTCGACGCACCACTCGGCTGCGCGCGCCGCTCTGGGACATCAGTCTGACCAGCCGACCGTCCACGATCTCGATATCACCGGCGGTCTCGCCGAACGCATCCGGTTCGGCGGCGAGAAACTCCTCGGCCGTCAGATAGCGGCTCTCATCTGCGGGCGATACGGTCACCGGCACCTCTCAGATCAAGCCAATGAATATCGCGGACATGGACATCGCCATCGTAGTCCGCAGTACGCCAACGACCTGGTGACATGAAACGACCCGCCGGACACTGGGTCCGGCGGGTCGCAGTCGCGAAACCCTTAGGCGGTTTCGGTGATCGGGCGGTCGACCCAGCTCATCAGGCCGCGGAGCTTGGCGCCGGTGACCTCGATCGGGTGCTCGGCGTTGGCCTTGCGCAGACCCTCGAGCTCCTTGTTGCCGCCCTCGACGTTGGCGACCAGGCGCTTGACGAAGGTGCCGTCCTGGATGTCGGTCAGGATCGCCTTCATGCGCTCCTTGGTGCCGGCGTCGATGACGCGCGGGCCCGACAGGTAGCCACCGAACTCGGCGGTGTCGGAGACCGAGTAGTTCATGCGGGCGATGCCGCCCTCGTACATCAGGTCGACGATCAGCTTGAGCTCGTGCAGGACCTCGAAGTAGGCCATCTCCGGCGCGTAGCCGGCCTCGACCATGACCTCGAAACCGGTCTTGACCAGTTCCTCGGTGCCACCGCAGAGCACGGCCTGCTCACCGAAGAGGTCGGTCTCGGTCTCTTCCTTGAAGGTGGTCTTGATGACGCCGGCGCGGGTGCCGCCGATGCCCTTGGCGTAGGACAGCGCCAGCGCCTGGCCGGTGCCGGTCGGGTCCTGGTCGATGGCGATCAGGGCCGGAACGCCCTTGCCGTCGACGAACTGACGACGCACCAGGTGGCCCGGGCCCTTCGGGGCGACCATGCCGACGGTGACGTTGGCCGGAGCCTTGATCAGACCGAAGTGGATGTTGAGGCCGTGGCCGAAGAACAGCGCGTCGCCGTCCTTCAGGTGCGGCTCGATGTCGTTGGTGAAGATCGAGGCCTGCGCGGTGTCGGGCGCGAGGACCATGATCACGTCGGCCCACTCGGCGACCTCGGCCGGGGTACCGACGGTCAGGCCGGCCTCTTCGGCCTTGGCACGGGACTTCGAGCCCTCCTTGAGGCCGATGCGCACGTCGACGCCGGAGTCGCGCAGGCTCAGCGAGTGGGCGTGGCCCTGGCTGCCGTAGCCGATGACCGCGACCTTCTTGCCCTGGATGATCGACAGATCGGCATCGTCGTCGTAGAACATCTCGACTGCCACTTTGGGTGCTCCTTCTTGGATTCTGTGATTAAGCGTGGTGGATCCCGGCCGAAAGCATGCCGGGATGGCGGGCGGATGGCCGCCGCGGCGGCCGGTTACTAGCGAGTCGCGGTGATCGACTTGGGTCCACGACCCACCGCGACGACTCCGGACTGCACGATCTCACGGATCCCGTAGGGCTCCATCATGCGCAGCAGCGCGTCGAGCTTGGAGCGGGTGCCGGTGGCCTCGATGGTCAGCGCGTCGGGCGACACGTCGATCACCTTCGCGCGGAACAGGTTCACGGCCTCGATCACCTGGGTGCGCACGCTGGCGTCGGCGCGCACCTTCACCAGGATCAGTTCGCGGGCCACGGAGCTGTCCGTGTCCTGCTCGACGATCTTGATGACGTTGACCAGCTTGTTCAGCTGCTTGGTGACCTGCTCCAGCGGCAGATCCTCGACCGTGACGACGATGGTCATGCGCGAGATCTCCGGGATCTCGGTGCCGCCCACCGCGAGCGACTGGATATTGAAGCCACGCCGGGAGAACAGGCTGGCCACGCGGGCCAGCACGCCCGGCTTGTCCTCCACCAGCACGGACAGGGTGTGGGTGGTCGTCATTCCTCGGTCCCCTTCTGGGAGGCACGCTCGTGAGCGGCCAGCGAAGCCTTCTCGTGTGACATCGCCTCGTGGATCACGGCGGGCTCGGACGCCGACTCGTCGTCGTCGAACAGCGGGCGGATGCCGCGCGCGGCCATGATCTCGTCGTTGGAGGTGCCGGCGGCGACCATCGGCCACACCTGCGCGTCCTTGCCGACGATGAAGTCGATCACCACGGGCCGGTCGTTGATCGACTGCGCCTCCCGGATCGCGGCCTCCACGTCCTCTTCCTTCTCCACGCGAATGCCGTGGCAGCCCAGCGCTTCCGCCAGCTTCACGAAGTCGGGGATGCGCAGGGTGTGGGTGCCCAGGTCGGTGTTGGAGTAGCGCTTCTCGTAGAACAGGGTCTGCCACTGCCGGACCATGCCCAGGTTGCCGTTGTTGATCAGCGCGACCTTGATCGGCACGCCCTCGACGGCACAGGTGGCCAGCTCCTGATTGGTCATCTGGAAGCAGCCGTCACCGTCGATGGCCCAGACCTCGCGGTCCGGCATGCCCATCTTGGCGCCCATGGCGGCCGGCACGGCGTAGCCCATGGTGCCCAGACCACCGGAGTTCAGCCAGGTGCGCGGCTTCTCGTACTTGATGAACTGCGCGGCCCACATCTGGTGCTGGCCGACGCCGGCACAGTAGATGGCGTCGGGACCGGCCATCTGGCCCAGCTTCTCGATCACGAACTCCGGCGACAGCGAACCGTCGGACGGGGTCTTCCAGCCCAGCGGGTAGCTCTCGCGGACACCGCTCAGGTAGTGCCACCACTCGGTCAGATCCAGCAGCGGAGCCTTGCCCGCGGCGGCCGGATCGGCCTTGAGGGTCTCGATCAGCTCGGCGATGACCTCGCGGCAATCGCCCACGATCGGCACGTCCGCGTGGCGGTTCTTGCCGATCTCGGCCGGGTCGATGTCGGCGTGGATCACCTTGGCGTTCGGCGCGAACGAGTCCAGCTGGCCGGTGACGCGGTCGTCGAAACGCGCGCCCAGGGTGATCAGCAGGTCCGAACGCTGCAGTGCCGCAACGGCTCCCACGGTGCCGTGCATGCCCGGCATGCCCATGTTCAGGGTGTGGGTGTCGGGGAACGCACCGCGCGCCATCAGGGTGGTGACCACCGGAATGCCGGTCAGCTCGGCCAGTTCCAGCAGTTCCTCGCTGGCGTCGGCCTTGATGACACCGCCGCCGACGTACAGCACCGGAGCCTTGGCATCCATGATCATCCGGGCGGCCTCGCGCACCTGCTTGCCGTGCGGCTTGGTGACCGGACGGTAGCCGGGCAGCTTCATCTCCGGCGGCCAGGAGAAGGTGGTCTGCGCCTGCAGCACATCCTTCGGGATGTCGACCAGCACCGCGCCCGGGCGGCCGGTGGAGGCCAGGTGGAACGCCTCGGCGATCATCCGCGGGATGTCGATCGGGTCGGTGACCAGGAAGTTGTGCTTGGTGCACGCCATGGTGATGCCGGAGATGTCGGCTTCCTGGAAGGCGTCGGTGCCGATCAGCGAGCGGCCGACCTGACCGGTGATGGCCACCAGCGGCACCGAGTCCATCTGCGCGTCAGCGATCGGGGTGACCAGGTTGGTCGCGCCCGGACCGGACGTGGCCATGCACACACCCACCTTGCCGGTCGCCTGCGCATAGCCGGTCGCGGCGTGACCCGCGCCCTGCTCGTGGCGGACCAGCACGTGGCGGACCTTGGTGGAATCGAACAGCGGGTCGTAGACGGGAAGAATCGCACCGCCCGGAATGCCGAATACCGTGTCGACGCCGAGCTCCTCGAGGGAACGGACGACCGACTGCGCGCCGGTGACCCGCTCGGGCGGGACCTGGCGGCGGTTCGGGGTTGCGGCCGGAGCCGCGGTCGGCTGAGTGGCCGAAGGCGCGGGCCTGCGGGCCGAGGGCCCGGGCCGGGCGGTAGGTGCGCTCACCGTCTTGGTTCCTTACTGCTTGTCGTTCGAGTCCATGGGACTTGCCTGAACACAAAAAAGCCCCCGACAGCCAGTGGCTGTTCGAGGGTGGCGCGTCGCAGCTGCGAGCTGACGTAAATGACCTACAGTCGTCGGCTCAGCGCTGGACGCGCCGGCCGATTACGAGCAACTCGGTTCGATTCACGCGCTCGACGGTATGCGCGCGTGGGTCGTCCAGTCAAACAGCTGACCTATTGGGTCTCATTATGTGAGACAGTGCGGTTGATCGGGTCCGTTCACCGTGATGCAAGGATGTGGGTGTGTCCTCACAGCATCAGTCCGTGCCACCTGCTCGATCGTCCCACACGCCCGAGTCCGAATCCGACGCGGGTCGCGTGATCCGTGTCCCCCGGCTCGCTCACCTCGGGGTGTTCATCCTGCTGTTCTGCGTGGCGTTCGCGTTCTTCGGGTGGCCGCAGGTGCTGTGGATCCTGTTCGCCATCCCGGCCGCCGTGGTGGTGTGGATCGAGCGGACTCGAACGACCGTCTCGGACAATGGCGTCGACACGCGCACCCTGTTCGGCGGGCGGCACATCGACTGGGCCGACGTGCGCGGGCTGCGCATCCCCAAGCGGGGGTACCTGCAGCTGCATCTGGCCGACGACTCCGATGTGACGCTGCCCGCGGTGGGGTACAACCGGCTCGCGGATCTCGTCGCCGCCTCGGGCGGGCGCATCCCGGATCCGTTCGTGGAGCCCGAGGAGGATGAGGACGAAGCCGGCGACACTGCGGCCGAATCCACCGAGGCCGTGTCCGAATCCACCGACGCTGTGTCCGAAACCACGGAGCGCGAGGCCGAAACCACCGAGCCGACGGCCGAATCCACCGAGCGCGAGGCCGATTCCGGCAAGTCGTAAGCGTTTCGGGGGTGCAGAGTTCTTACCGGCGGTGATCGAGGTCATGGCGCGGGAGTAACGTTGAGGCCCGCCGGAGAACGTCGCGAGACGTATTTCTGGACAGTCGCTCAACAGCCCACTGCGACACGACCCGAGGACCTGACCAATGCCACCGCTTCGCTCACGCACCACCACCGCCGGCCGCAATGCCGCGGGCGCACGCGCCCTCTGGCGCGCGACCGGTCTCACCGACTCCGACTTCGGGAAGCCGATCGTCGCCATCGCGAACTCCTACACCCAGTTCGTCCCCGGCCACGTGCACCTGAAGGACGTCGGCGAGATCGTGGCCGAGGCGGTCCGGGCGGCCGGCGGCGTGCCGCGCGAGTTCCACACCATTGCCGTGGATGACGGCATCGCCATGGGTCACGGCGGCATGCTGTACTCGCTGCCCTCGCGCGAGATCATCGCGGACTCCGTGGAATACATGGCCAACGCGCACACCGCGGACGCGCTCGTGTGTATCTCCAACTGCGACAAGATCACTCCCGGCATGCTGAACGCCGCCATGCGGCTCAACATCCCTGCCGTGTTCGTCTCCGGCGGCCCGATGGAGGCCGGTAAGGCCGTGGTCGTCGGCGGCGTGGCCCAGGCCCCGACCGACCTGATCACCGCCATCTCCGCCAGCGCCTCGCCGAACGTCACCGAGGACGGGCTCACCGAGGTCGAACGCTCCGCCTGCCCGACCTGCGGCTCCTGCTCGGGCATGTTCACCGCCAACTCCATGAACTGCCTCACCGAGGCGCTGGGCCTGGCGCTGCCGGGCAACGGCTCCACGCTGGCCACCCACGCCGCGCGCCGGGCGCTGTTCGAGAAGGCCGGGCGGGTCATCGTCGATATCGCCACCCGCTGGTACCGCGACGACGACGCCTCGGTGCTGCCGCGGAACGTGGCCAATGCCAAGGCCTTCCGCAATGCCATGGCGCTCGATGTGGCCATGGGCGGTTCCACCAACACCGTGCTGCACACCCTCGCCGCCGCGCAGGAGGGTGAGATCGAGTTCGATCTGCAGACCATCGACGAGATCTCGCGTCGCGTGCCCTGCCTGTCCAAGGTGTCGCCGAACTCCGACTACCACATGGAGGACGTGCACCGCGCCGGTGGCATCCCGGCCATCCTCGGCGAGCTGCGCCGCGCCAACCTGCTCGAGACCGACGTGACCACGGTGCACACCGCGTCCTTCGACGAGTGGCTCGACACCTGGGACATCCGCTCCGGCAAGGCTTCCGACGAAGCCGTCGAGCTGTTCCACGCCGCGCCCGGCGGGGTGCGCACCACCGTGCCGTTCTCCACCGAGAACCGCTGGTCCTCGCTCGACACCGACGCCGAGGGCGGCTGCATCCGCGACCAGGAGCACGCCTACACCGTCGAGGGCGGGCTGTGCGTGCTGCGCGGCAATATCGCCCCGGACGGCGCGATCCTGAAGACCGCCGGTATCGACGAGGACCTGTTCACCTTCGAGGGCCCGGCCGTGGTGGTCGAATCCCAGGAGGAGGCGGTCTCGAAGATCCTGGGCAAGGAGATCAAGCCGGGCGACGTGGTCGTGGTCCGCTACGAGGGCCCCTCCGGCGGCCCGGGCATGCAGGAGATGCTGCACCCCACCTCGTTCCTGAAGGGCGTCGGCCTGGGCAAGGTCTGCGCGCTCATCACCGACGGCCGCTTCTCCGGCGGCACCTCGGGCCTGTCCATCGGCCACATCTCCCCGGAGGCGGCCAGCGGCGGGTCCATCGGCCTCATCGAGAACGGTGACCGCATCCGCATCGACGTGCACACCCGCGCGCTCGAATTGCTGGTCCCCGAAGACGTTCTCGCAGACCGCCGCGTGAAAATGGAAGCGTCCGAACGGCCTTGGCAGCCCGTGAACCGCGAGCGCCCGGTGACGACCGCGCTGCGTGCCTACGCCGCGCTCGCCACCTCCGCCGACAAGGGTGCCGTCCGGCGCGTGCCGTAATCAAGAAAGCAAGGGAATGACAATCGAATACATCGGCAAGGCCGACTCCATGCTTGCCGAGTACACGGCCATGCTCCAGCGGTCGGACGCCCGCAATGCCGAAGCGAAGGCGCTGCTCGCCGAGGCCGAGGAGCTGGCCGCCGAGGTGCGGGAACTCGACCACGCCGAGTTCATGGCGACGCCGGACGAGCAGGTCCGGATCAACCAGCACCGGGCGATGCTGCACCAGGAGATCGACAGCAAGTCCGGCCGGGTCCTCCAGCTCCATCAGGAGACCTTCCAGGAATGGGAATCCTGGACCACGCGTCAGTGGTGAAAGGTGGTGGGGGGGAAACCCCCCCCCCCCCCCCGGAAGGGAGTTTGGGGGGTGGTTTCTCCCCCCCGGGGGAAAACTCGCGGG